>DVIK01000078.1 GCA_018711385.1 Candidatus Coproplasma avistercoris | reverse complement strand
CATATTCAAGGGAAAGCGCCGCCCGATGAAGAAGCGCCGCCAAGCGCGACACAAGTATTGCGACGCATATTCAAGGGAATGCGGCGCTGAATGAAGAAGCGGCGTCAGTTTATAGCAAAAGGCAGCACCTCCACCCCCTCGCGGCCGCCCTTGCAGCCTTCGACCATAACGAGATAGGGTTTGCCGCCCCGCGTGCCGCAGACATACTGCATGCGCTTGGGTTCGAGCCCGCGCGACTTCATGCCATAGATGAGTTCGGCGGTGCGGTCGGCGCGGTTGATTATTGCCAGCCTGCCGCCGAATTTAAGGGTGCGCGCGGCTACGTCCAATATCTCGGCAAGGGTGACGGTTATCTCCTTGCGGCAGACGGCCTTTTCGTAAGTGAGGCTTTCAAAGCCGCCGCGCTCGTAGGGCGGGTTGCACAGCACGAGCGAGAACCTGCCGTTGCACTCCGCGCCGATATCCTGCACGCGCGAACAGACCGCCGAGGCGCACCCGAAGCCGTTGTAAGCTATGGTACGGGCACTCATGTCGGAGAGAGCGGGCTGCATTTCGTACAGCGTGACCGACTTTATGTGCGGGTTGAGGCACAAAAAGTGCAGCCCCACGATGCCGCTGCCCGCGCAAAAATCCGCCACAACGTCGTTCTTTTTGCCCTTTACGAACTTCGAGAGCAGCACGCTGTCGGAAGTGAAGCGATAGAGCGCGGTGTTCTGTATTATCTTTTTATCCCCGAAGAGCTCTTCGTAAACTTCGCCGGGGAGCAGAGCAGGAATATCCATGTTGCGCCTTGAAATGTACGTTCAAAGAAAAAAGGCGGAACGCACGTTCCGCCTCCTCTTGCCGAAAACCGATTATTCGGCGGCCTTGATGGCGCCGGTGGGGCAGCCGTCTTCGCAAGCGCCGCAGTCGATGCAAGCGTCGGGATCAACGACATACTTGCTGTCGCCTTCGGAAATTGCAGATACGGGGCAAACGGCAGCGCATGCGCCGCACATTATGCAATCATCGTTTATAACGTGTGCCATGAGATTTAACCTCCGTTTTATTCATTGAGTAGCTTAATTATATCACACGCCCCCTGCAAAGTAAAGGGGAACGCGCAACTTTTTTGGCAACTGCGGACGGTTTTTTATGGCAAAGAGCGCGCCGCAGCATGCACTTTCAGCTCTCTTCGCCGGCCTCTTCGCGCTCCTCCCGCTTTTCGCCTTTGCGCTTAAAGCGCAGCTGTTCCACGGGAAAATCTTTATACGCCGCGCCGTCGCCCTTGTCTATGCGCACCTTGGCCTCCATCTTGAGCATGTTGGCGTTGACGACGGTGCCCGTACCCTCGGGCGTGCCCACCTCGCTGCCCACCTTGGGCATCTTTTTGCAGGCTTCGGCGTAGTAGTCGTTTTCGTAGGCGAGGCAGCACATCAGCCTGCCGCACAGCCCCGAGATCTTGCCGGGATTGAGCGAAAGTCCCTGATTTTTGGCCATCTTGATGGATACCTTCTGAAAATCCGGCATGCACACCGAGCAGCAGCATTCCCTGCCGCACGGACCGAAGCCGCCGAGCAGCTTTGCCTCGTCGCGCACGCCTATCTGGCGCAGCTCTATGCGCATGTGGAACACCGAGGAAAGGTCCTTCACCAGCTCGCGGAAGTCTACCCTGCCGTCGGCGGTGAAGTAGAACACCACCTTGCTGCCGTCGAAGGCGAACTCGCAGTCGACGAGCTTCATGTCCAGCCCGCGCGCGGCTATCTTTTCGGCAGCCGTCTTCATGGCGGGGGCGCGCCTCTCCTCGTTGCGG
Organism: Candidatus Coproplasma avistercoris; assembly: GCA_018711385.1. Taxonomy (GTDB): domain Bacteria; phylum Bacillota; class Clostridia; order Christensenellales; family Borkfalkiaceae; genus Coproplasma; species Coproplasma avistercoris. Next base: position 3,818 of record DVIK01000078.1, on the reverse strand, counting down.
CGCATGTTTTCCAGGTCCCTTTCGGTTGCCGCGCGCAGCACCGGTTTGAGGGGCGCCACAAGTTCCTCGTCGGGCACCTCCTTGCAGGGCATGCACACGGTGGCGTACTCCGCCCCGCGCGCCGTCTCCACTATTACGCCCTGACCTTCGGCAAACTCGCCGTTGCCCGGGGCGAAGTAATAGAGCTTGCCGTACTGCTTGAATTTTACACCTATTATTTTTGCCATTTCCTGTTCTCCTCTATCATACCCGTCAGCGCGCTGTAAATGAGCGCGGGATAGTATGCGTTGAATTTGAGATCGCGCAGGGCGGAAGAAAAGCTCTCCGCGCCCTTTATGAGGGCGGGCAGCCGCCACAGCAGCGTAAGTTTAAGCAGCTCCCTGTCGTCCGAACCGAGCGCCGCCGCTTTGGCCGCGCCGCAGCACAGCCGCTGCATTTCGGCGACCAGCTGACGTTTATAGCGGCTGTCGCCGTATTTTAAGGAGAGGGTGCCCGCGCCGCCGCAGTCGCGCACCGAGAGCAGCTCGAGCGCAGCAGAATGCACCTCGGCAAACTCCCCGCCCGCAAGCGCGACCGCCGTGCCGTACACCCCGCCGCAGCTCGCCGCGGCATTGCGGTTTAACTCACCGCCCGGAAAGTTGCGCTCCAAAGCGGCATATATCTCCCCTTCGGTGAAGGGCGGTATCTCCAGAAGGCGCACGCGCGAGAGTATGGTGGGCAGCACCGGAGAGAGCGCGGCGGCGCCCAGAATGAAATTTACGCCCTCGGGCGGCTCTTCGATGACCTTGAGCAGCTTGTTCTGAACGACGGGCGAACATTCGTCGAACGAACTTATCAGGTACAGCTTCCTGTCGCCCGCGGCGGGGCGCATGGCGCAGTCCTCGATGAGCGCGACGGCGGCCTCGGCGTTGAACTTTTTGCCCTCTTCGGGCAGCAGTTTGCAGTCGGGATACGTCCCGCGCACTATCTGCCCGCCCGCCCTGTCGGCCTCGGCAACGCCGAAGAAGCGCAGCGCGAACACCGTTAGCGCGCGGCGGAGGTTTGCCGGATCGTTGAAGGAGAGCATATAGGCATGCGCCAGCCTGCCGGCCTCGGCCTCGCGGCAGAATATCTTATAGGCAGTGCTGCCCTTTATCAGCTGTTCCACCGCACACCTCCTTTACAGCCTTTATTTTGTAAAATACCGCGTTATCTGCGGCATATTGCGGCACCTTTTGCGCAGCCGCTCCGTCACTTTATTATATTCGCGCTTTTGAGCAGGGCGAATATTATGTCCGACGTGCGGAACTTGTTTCCGCTGCAATCGACCTTTACTATCCGCCCCGGACAGCTTTCGGCGAGCTTTAAGTAGCCCTCGTACACCTTTTCGTGGAAGGCGAGCCCGAGCTGCTCCATCCTGTCTCCCTCGTCGGCGCCGTGCTTGCGCTCGAACGCCGCCCGCGGCGAGATATCTAAAAAGAGCGTGAGATCGGGTCTGAAATCACGCATGGCAAAGCCGTTTATGGCGGCCACGAAGTCGGTGCCCAGACCGCGGGCGTAACCCTGGTAGGCGAGCGAGGAATCGACGTACCTGTCGCACAGCACCAGCATGCCCGCCTCGAGCGCGGGCTGCACCTTTTCGCGCAGGTGCTGGGCGCGCGCCGCCGCATACAGCAGTGCCTCGCACTCGTCGCACATGGCGGTGTTCCTGCCGCTGAGTATTATGCCGCGGATCTGTTCGGCGATGTCGCTGCCGCCGGGTTCACGCGTTACCATGTGCGGAATACCCGCCTTTTTAAGCCTTTCGGAGAGCAGTCTTATCTGCGTGCTCTTGCCCGAGCCTTCGCATCCCTCGAAGGTGACGAATTTACCCTTCATTCTTTATGACCACCTGTATTTTTCCGTCCTTCAGTCCGAAGGTGTGCGCGCCTTTCAGCGCCCTTGCCGCCTCTTCGGAGATTATTTCGCCCGCCGCCACCACGGGTATGCACGGGGGCATCAGCCCCGCGTTGCACGCCGCCATCCTGCCGACGGCCTGCTCCGGTTCGACGAACTCGCTCGGGCGGGAGAGCGCGTACAGGTAGCTGTATGTGCGCGCCGGCGCGGGCAGCCTGCCCGCGGGGACGTAAGTGCCGCGCACCCCGCGCGAACGGAATATCTTTGTCAGCCGCCTGCCCAGCACGATGAGCTGAACGGCCGTGGTTGCGGGCGAAAGGTAAAACACCACGTACCTGCCGTCGGCAAATTCGGCATATATGCCGCTCTTTTCCAACTTTTCGGCCACTATGCGCGAATCTGCGGCAGACGCCGCACAATCTAAACACAGCTTTGTCCAGTCCGCGGAATGATAGAAGCGGAAGTCGGGAAACCTTTCCCTGAACTGCGCCGCGGCCTGCTTTGCGCGGGCGATATCTTCGGGACGGGCGTCGAGATACTTATAGGCGAACTCCACCGACGCCATTATGGGATAGGATGGCGACGTGGTGCGGAAGATGCCCAGCCCCTGCCTTATCCCCTCTTCGAGCGAGAGATCGTTTATGAGCACCGCCGCGCCCTGCGTGAGCGCGGGCAGCGATTTGTGAGCGCCGTCTACCCAGGCGTCGGCATATACCCCCGCATAGCCCGCGCGCTCCTCTTCAAACGCGAGATGGGCGCCGTGCGCGCCGTCCACGAGCAGCACTTTGCCGCAGGCGTGCATGGCCTCGGCGTACTTTTCAAGCGGGGCGATGTTGCCGTAGTAGTCGGGCGAGACGGCTATCATGCCGATTATGTCGCCGTCTTTGGCCGCAAGCTCGCCCACCTTGTCGCCGTCGGGCGGGAGGAGCACGCCGCCGCGCTCTTCGCCCTGCACTATCACCGGCTCTATGCCGAGCAGGCGGCAGGCGTTCCACACGCTGATGTGGCTGTTGCGGGGGACGATTATCTTGCCGCCCCTGTCCTTTACGGCGTACAGCATCGAAAGTACGCCGCTGGTAGAGCCGTCGGTGGTGATGAAAGCGCGCTTGGCGCCGCAGATCATAGCTATGTCGGCCTGCGCCTCGGCTATGGGCCCGTAGGGCGAGGACAGATCGTCGGTATAGGAGAGTTCGGTGACGTCCTCGGCGCAGATCTTAAGCACGCCGCCGAGCGCGCCGCCGCCCTTGTGCCCCGGGGTGTGGAAGCTGATGTGCCCCCTGCCCGATTTTACGCTTTTAAGTATGCGGCATTCCTTCATGGCCGTATCCTCTCGATCGGATTATTTTGCAGGCAGATATCCTGCGGGAGCGGCCGGCGCAAATAAAACAACAGCGGGCCCTGCGGCCCGCTGAGCTACACTTTCTGAACAGATGATCATGTCGCAAGGCGGCTTCGCCGCTGAATTTATTGCCGTGCCGGACGCACCCTTAATAATTTTAACACAAATACGCCGACAAATCAATATCCCCGCGGCAATATTCCGCAACAATTATTGGAAAAATATCAAAGGCGCGTACTCATACCCCTCAGTCACGCTGACGCGCGACAGCTCCCCTTAGGCAGGGGAGCCACGATTAAGGCAAGATATTTTAATAAACTACTTTTTCACCGCAGCAAAAACGCAACGATAACCCTTGAAGATGCGAGGTCGCTCGGCCCGCGACGGGGCGTATTTCAAAATACTCTTCGCCTTATTCCCACTTACATCAACCCTTGAAGATGCGAGGCCACTCTGCCCGTGGCGGGGGTCGCTCTGCCCGCGACCGGGCGTATTAAAAATTACTCTCTGCCTTATTCCCCGCCCATCAACCCTTGAAGATGCGAGCAAGACAAGGAGTGCGCGGAACGCCGTGAGGGAGTGTACACAGACGTACATGACCGAA
>DVIK01000077.1 GCA_018711385.1 Candidatus Coproplasma avistercoris | reverse complement strand
CGTGCAAGAACTACGACGGCGACGTCATGAGCGACATGGTCGCCACGGCCTACGGCTCGCTCGGCATGATGAGCTCGGTGCTCGTCTCTCCGGAGGGCAAGTATGAATACGAGGCGGCGCACGGCACAGTGACCCGCCACTACTACAAGTACCTGAACGGCGAGCAGACGTCCACCAACTCGGTGGCGACCATCTGGGCGTGGACGGGCGCGCTTGCAAAGCGCGGCGAGCTGGACGGCATCCCCGAACTTACGGCTTTTGCAAAGAAGCTGGAAAAGGCCGTTATAGATACGATAGAGAGCGGGCAGATGACGGGCGACCTTATTCCGCTGTTCAGGCGCGAGGGGATAACCCCAGAAAAGCTCGAAAGCCGCGAATTCTTGCGGGCCGTGGCTTCCCGCCTTTGATTGCATTGTCTGCGGCATATATGCCGTTCAATTTGCAAAAAATGCCGCCGCGCTTCAAGCGCGGCGGCGTAATTGTATCCGGAAACTTTCATAAGGAGGGCGCCCGTGTATTCTTACGATCTGAGCGGCGGGAACAAATATATGACGCTCTATAAAGGCCTGCGTGGCGACATACTCGGCGGCAAACTGAGGGCGGGGCAGAAGCTGCCCGGCAAGCGCACGCTCGCGCGCGACCTCGGAGTCAGCGTGGTCACCGTGCAGACGGCCTACGAACAGCTGCTCGCAGAGGGATATATCCGCTCGGAAGAGCGCCGCGGCTATTTCGTGTGCGCTGCCGACATGGCGGTAAACGAGCGTCCGCCCACCATTCCCGTCGCGAAGGAAGAAAGGCGTGAATATGCCGCTGACTTCGTGGGAGGCAGCACCCCGGCGGAGCTTTTCCCCTTTTCAAGCTGGGCAAAGCTGATGCGCGGCGTGCTCACCGACTGCGGCGAACATCTGCTCGAACGCGTGCCGGCCGCAGGCGACGGCGAATTGCGCTGCGCCTTATCCGACTATCTCTACCGCGCGCGCGGCATCTGGGCGGACCCATCGCTCATCGTCATAGGCGCCGGCGCAGAACAGCTCTACGACATAATCGTGCGCCTCGTCGGGCGGGACAGGCTGTACGGCATCGAAAACCCCGGCTACAGCACCATCCGCCGCAGCTATGCCTCTGCAGGTGCGCGCTGCGTTCCGCTGCCCGTCGGCGCGGAGGGCATGGACTGTAAGGCGGCACTCTCTTCGGGGGCAGACGTGCTGCACATCTCGCCGGCGCACCAGTTCCCCACCGGCGCGGTGATGCCCGTCACGGCGCGCGCGAAACTCATCTCGTACGCAGACGGACGGGACGGCTATATAGTGGAGGACGATTACGACAGCGAATTCCGCCTGGTCGGCAAACCGCTGCAGCCGGCGTATGCGCTCTGCCCGGACCGCGTCATCTACGTCAACACCTTTTCAAAGACGCTCGCGCCGTCCATGCGCATGGGCTACATGGTGCTTCCGCGCGGGCTTGCGGGCCGTTATTTCGAGCTGTTCGGCGACGCCTCGTCTTCGGTGCCCCTCTTCGAACAGCGCGCGCTGGCCAGGATGATCGCCGGGGGCACGTTCGAGCGGCACATAAGCAGGCTCCGCAACTACTACCGCGGCGTGCGCGAGGTGCTGCTTTCAAAGTTGGGGGAGCTTGCCTGTCCGCACAGCGTGTGCGAAAACGGCGCGGGACTGCATTTCACGGTAAAGTTCCCTTCGGCTTCGGACGGGGAAATAAAGTCGCGCGCGCTGGCTGCGGGCATAAACCTGCGCTGCCTTTCGGACTATCTTATCGCCCCGCGCGAAGACTGCGCCCGCACCGCCGTAATAAACTATTCGGGTATAACGCTCGACCGCGCACGCGCGCTCGACCTTAAAAATATATGACCTGAAAGCGGGGTTGAGATGAAGATAACAGAGGTAAAGGAAAATAAAAAACAGTTTTTTTTTCTGCTGCTGATGGCCGACGAGCAGGAGGACATGATAGACCGTTATATCGACCGCGGGAATATGTTTGTCCTGGATGACGGCGGGGTCAGGTGCGAGTGTATAGTGACCGACGAGGGCGGCGGCGTACTTGAAATCAAAAATATCGCCACGGTGCCGCAGTTCCGCGGGAAAGGCTATGCGAAGGCCATGATCGAATTTATCGCGCAGAAGTACGGGCGGCGATATTCGGTTTTGCAGGTGGGTACGGGCGATAGCCCGCTCACCGTCCCGTTTTACGAAAAGTGCGGATTTGTGCGCTCGCACGTCGTCAAAAATTTTTTTACGGATAATTACGACCACCCCATCTGCGAATGCGGGAAACTCCTTGCCGACATGATCTATCTGCGAAGGCCGTTGTAAAGTTACGGCCGAACGGAGTTCCCGTCTGCCTGCACCGGATCGCGGCTGTTTATAAAACGGCAATGCGCCCGCGCAAACTTGCGCGGGCGCATATTTTCAGCAGCTGTCTGCCTTTCTTTCGTGTTCAACGCGCCGTGCGCGTCTCTTTGTGCGATTACCTCGCGTTGATGAGCGCAAGGTAGAAGCGGATGGCGGTCTGAAAGTCGTCGCCGCTCCCTTCCGATCTGCGGTCGATGTCCCGGAACATGCTTCCGAGCAATTTTTCGAAGAACATAGCTTTTATCTCCTTACGTCTTATTTCGGAGCTTTCCCGCCCCGATTTCATTTACAGTATAGCATCCGGGCAAATTGTTAGTCAATAACATTTTCAAAATTTTACGATTTTTCATTTTTGTTATATTGCAACATTATTATATGTTTCAAGCTATAAAAAATGTTAATTAACTGTACAATAAAATGCATAATGTTAGAAAATTTCAGTTAAAACCAAATTTAACATTTTGTTTTTGATGCATCCCCGATGCAGCAGGGTCTTGACGCGGCCGCCTTGCGGTAGTATAATTAAACAAAAAAACTTGTTTTACGGAGAGAGTTATGGATATCAGATCTATGAAACGCGCGGCAGACGTGGCTGCGGGCAGGTGCAAGGCAGATCTTGTAATAAAACGCGCCAACTACCTCGACGTATTTTCCGCCGAAGTGCGGCGGGGCGACATCGCCGTGTGCGACGGCAGGATAGCGGGCATCGGCGATTACAGCGGCGAAACGGAGTGCGATTTCGGCGACTGCGTGGTGGTGCCCGGGCTTATAGATGCGCACATGCACATCGAAAGCACCCAGCTCTCGCCCGAAAGCTTTGCCTCGCTTGCAGTCCCGCGCGGCACCACGCTTGTGGTGGCCGACCCGCACGAGATAGTAAACGTCTGCGGCATCGAAGGCGCGCGTCACATTGCGCGCGCGGCGGCGCGTACCCCTCTGCAGGTAAAGCTCATGCTGCCCTCCTGCGTGCCCGCCACCCCGTTCGAAACGAGCGGCGCCGTTCTCACCGCCGAAGATACCGCAAAGCTGCTGCGAAGCAAAACATTCTTCGGCCTCGGCGAAATGATGAACTACCCCGCCGTGGCCGCCGGCGACGACGAGGCGCTCGGCAAGATGCTTGCGGCGCGGCTCGCGGACAAGCCCGCCGACGGGCACGCGCCCGCCATGAGCGGCAGTCAGCTCAACGCCTATGTGGTTTCGGGCGCGCGCACCGATCACGAGTGCGCCACGGCAGAGGAGGCGCTCGAAAAGCTCTCTTTGGGCATGTATGTGCTGCTGCGCGAAGGCTCTGCCTCGCACGACCTTGCAAACCTTTCAGGGGCGGTGAACGAAAGGAACTTCCGCAGGTTTGCACTGTGCACCGACGACAGACACGCCGACGACCTCGCGGAGGAGGGGCACATGGACCACGTGCTCCGCACTGCGGTGAAAAGCGGCATACGCGGCGAAATTGCGGCCTTAATGTGCACGCTGAACGCCGCCGAATGTTACGGCCTTAAGGGCAAGGGCGCCATAGCGCCGGGCTGCGACGCCGACTTTGCCGTATTTTCAGATCTTAAAGATTTCAACTGCCGCGCCGTGTTCGTCGGCGGCAAAAAGGTGGCCGAAGACGGAAGACCTCTGTTCTCCGCCCGCGGCGGATTGCCCCGCGCCGTAAAAAATACCGTGCACGTGCGGCCGGTGAGCGCGGACGACTTTACCATAAAACTCACGGGCAGCCGCGCGCGCGTCATAGGTATACAGCGCGACACTCTCGTGACTCGGTCGCTTATCGAAGAGGTGGAAAGCCGCGGCGGCGACGTGCTGCTCGAAGGCACCGACCTTCTGCGCCTCGCCGTTGTCGAGCGCCACTTCGCAAGCGGAAACATCGGCCTCGGGCTGGTAAAGGGGTACGGGCTGAAGGACGGCGCTGCGGCAACCACCGTTGCGCACGACAGCCACAACATGATAATAATCGGCGACGACAGGCAGGCCATGGCTCAGGCGGCTGAGGAGCTTGTGCGCATAGGCGGCGGCATGGCGCTTGTGCACGGCGGCAGGGTGATGTCCGTTCCGCTCGACATAGCGGGGCTGATGAGTTCCGCCCGTGCGGAAGTGCACATCGCGCGCCTTAAAAAGCTGCAGGCGGCCGCGCGTGCCGCCGGCGTTAAGGAGGGGGTGGAGCCGTTCATGACGCTTTCCTTCCTCGCCCTTGCAGTCATCCCCGAACTGCGTCTCACCGACAGGGGACTGTTCGACGTCGCCTCGTTCGGATTTACCGACATAAACGCGTGAACGGCTTTCATCGTGCGCCCCGCCGCGGCAGT
>DVIK01000076.1 GCA_018711385.1 Candidatus Coproplasma avistercoris | reverse complement strand
CAGCCGCGGGCGCGCCTTTATGACTGCGTCTTTCTGCCGTTAAAAGTTCCTTTCGCAGAAGCTCTCGCAGCAGGTGCACTGTTCGTTGCCGCAGCCTATCTGAATTTTGCCGAGGGTGCAGTTGGCCCCTTCGGAGTTATACTTGCAGTTCTTTACGTCGCAAGACACGCCTGTGTTTATGTTCATCATAAAGCACCTCCTTGTCATATTGTGCTCACTGCGGGCAGAATTTATACTGCGTCCGCAGGTTTGCGCTCCGCCAAATTATCCGCCCGCCCCTTGACAAACGGGCTTTCAGAACTTATAATATAGAAAAACAAATAATTGAAAAGAGGTGCAACTATGCGCGTTATATTGTTGAAGGACGTAAAGGGCCAGGGCAAGAAGGGCGACGTTGTGGAGGTGAGCGACAGCTATGCCCGCAACTACCTCATAAAGGGCGGCTATGCCGAACAGGCCACGGCCGTAAAGATCAACGACATCGCCCAGAAAAAGGCGGCGGCCGACTTCCACCGTTCGGAAGAGCTCAAGGCCGCGCACGAACTTGCAAAGCAGCTCAAAGGCAGGCAGTTTTCGGTAAACGTAAAGGCGGGCGCGGGCGGCAGGCTGTTCGGCTCGGTGACTGCGGCAGATATTTCCGAAGCGCTCGCCGGGGCGGGCTATGCCGTCGATAAAAAGAAGATAGTACTCTCTTCTCCCCTGCGCGAGGCGGGCGATTACGACGTGGAGCTTCGCCTGTTCGAGGGGGTGACCGCAAAGATCAGGGTAAAAGTTGTGGCTGTTACACAGTAAATAAAACATGCGCGCCCGCAGCTGAAGCTGCGGGCGTTTTCATTTGCGGAAAGCGCGGCTGTATGCTTTTTAATTGTCGCAAAATTATATTTTTCTTATGGGGTATTGACAAATGGGCGGCACATATGTATAATCTAATGTAATAAACGATATTTTTGTCGCATAAAAAACGCTTGCTTTTTTGTTGAGTTTATGCGGTATAAAACATCACAAAGGGGGTGCCGCAACGGCGGCGGAACGATATGGATCTTTCTTTGTTGTCGGTATGGGAGGACATAAAGTCATTCCTTGCCGGAAATCTTCAGCTTGTGATACTCGTTGCGGGCGCGGTGCTTGCCGTTGCGGCAATAATAATCATCGCGGCGTGCGTAACGGCAATAAAGCGGCGCCGCGCCGCCGATGGGCGGGATACTGCCGCACGGGAAGGGGCGGCATGCGATCGGGAGGAACTTCCCGCGGAAGAGCAGCCCGGCGGGGCGGAGGAAGGGTCTGTGCCCGTTGCCTGCGACGCGTCCGCGCCAGATGCCGACGTGCAGCCCGCCGTTGCCGAAGCGCAGCCCGATATCCCGCAGGAAACCGATGTGCCCGCAGCGGAAGAGCCCGCACGGCAGGAATATCCCGTTCAGGGCAAGGTGATGTTCATAAAGCCCCGCCCCGGCATGTTCATACGCTACCGCTACAACCGCAGCTTTGCGGCAAAGCTCATCCAGTCCGAGGACAAGGTAAAACGGTGGTATTCCGAACTCAAACGGGAACTGCTCTCCTATAAAAAGGTGGCCGCGCGCGTAAGCTGGCGACACGAATCCTTCCGTTACGGCAGGCCCACCGCGGCAAAGTTCGTCATACGCGGCAAAACGCTCTGCCTGTGCCTCGCGCTCGACCCCGCGGCATATGCCGAAAGCAAGTACATTGTAAGCGACATGTCGCGCTATTCAAAGTTTGCCGCAACGCCGCTGCTGTACAGGATAAAGAACGAGCGCCGTTGCCGCTACGCAAAGGAGCTGATAGCAAAACTGTTCGAAGGGGCCGAGGCCGCCGTTCCTCCCGAAGAGGACTTCTCCGCCATCCCGTATGAGGACACTCAGTCGCTCGTGGGAAAGGGCCTTATAAGGATAGTCAGCTACGAGGAGGTGTCTGTCGCCGAAGGCGCCGCCGAAGAAGAATACGAGGACGATGACGACTTCGGCGGCGAGGACTTCGACGACGATGACGAGGACGAGCTCGAAGAGGTGAGCGCCGCCGACGCGGGCGCGCTCATGGCCGACGACAGGGCAAAACTGCGCGTGCAGCAGGGCGAAGCCTTCTCCGACAAGGCGAAGTCGGCGGTCGTAAACATAGACACGCTCGGACAGTTCTTTGAAGAGGGCGAAAGAGTCACGCTTGACGAAGTAAAGCGCCGCGTCCCGTTTATCGCAAAGAACGTTACCTACATAAAGGTACTCGCGCGCGGCACGCTGAACAAGCCGCTCATCGTCGTGGCGGACGATTTCTCGCTCGAGGCGGTTAAGATGATAGTGCTCACCGGCGGCAGGGCTATAAAGAACAGAAGAAAAAACTGAAAAAAGCGGCGGCAGAACATGTTCTGCCGCCGCCTTCTATTTTTCTTTGAATTTTATTTCGCGCGGGGTTCCGTAATCGGCTCGCTTGCGCCGCTGCTTTTTTTCCACTATGTAATATACGGGTTCGGGAGGTTTTTCGGACTTCTCCTGTTTTTCTGGCGGCTTTTCGGGCTTTACGCGCGTGCTCTTCAGCCCCAGCATGGCCAGCTTCACCGTATGCACCACTATGAAACAGGCAATAAACAGTATTGCCAGATACAGTATTCCTATCGCTTCCATGACTGCATTATACAGCGCCGCCGCGCGTATATTTTGCCGTTATTGCGGGAATAATGTATTACTTTATATAAAAGAGGTGCCAGAATGGAAACGGACGAAAATGTTGTCATCACTCCGCAGGAGAGGCAGGAATTCGAAGAGTACAGGCGCCGCAAGCGCATTGCGGAGGCACGCGCCCTCATCGGCAGGCTCGAGCTCGATTTAACACAGCCGGGAACGGACGGCGCCGCCGTAGTCTCTGCGGTAAAGGACGCGGAAAAGTGCGGACTCGGCGGCGTATGCGTGCAGCCGTACTTCGTAAACGTCTGCGCGCGGCCGGTAAAAAAGCTGAAGGTCGTGTGCTGCATATCGCTGTGCGGCGGCGCCGAAACTTCCGAAGCCAAGGCGTTTCAGGTCAGGCGCGCGGCGCGTGCGGGCGCGGCCGCCGCCGAGGTCACTGCCCCCGTGCCTGCCGTAAAGGAAGGCGCGTGGAGCTACGTGCGCAGGGAACTTAAAAAACTGCGCGCCGCGGCCGGGAACATCGAACTGCGCATGAATGCCGAAGCTCCGCTGCTCACCGCGCAGGAGGCTGAGCGGCTGTGTTCGCTTGCCGCCGAGTGCGGGGTAAAATGTGTGCGCGTCAGCCACGGCGCCTGCGACGACGAGGAGCTTTCGCAGATTGCCGCCGCCGTGCGCGGCAGAATGACGGTAAAGTCGGGCGGGGCGGACACTCCCGCGCGCATCGCCACGATGATGGAGCTGGGTGCGGGTATAGTCTCTTCCCGCTCTGCAACGGAGCTTGCCCGCACCATCCTTGCCGTGGCGGAGGAGGGCAGGTGACATCCTGTCCGTGCCGGATAAGATATTTTCAGACAACGAACTGCCGCCGCGCAATTTGCGCGGCGGCAGTCCGAGTTTTTTATTTGGAGTGTTGTGTGGTCGCGTTCAGTTTTCGGCGCGCACTGCTCTGCCTGCGGGCGCCTTTGCGGGAGCGGCAGAATTTCCACGCCTGTCTTTTCCCATAAAGAATATGCCGAGCGATCCGGGGCCCACGTGCGCCCCGCTCACAATGTCGAAATATTCTATCGTAACATCCTTCGCGCCCATCGCGCGCACCATGTCGGCAAGCGCAAGCGCGTCCTCTTCGCAGTTGCAATGGCTTATCGCAACCGTGCTCCCTTCGGGAAACACGGCATTGTTTTTATAGCAGTCGGCAAGTTCGGCCACCGATTTCTTTCTGCCGCGCACCTTTCCGCACATGGCTATCCTGCCGTTGCCGTCCGCCCTTAAAATGGGCTTTATATTGAGTATGGTGCCCGCTATCGCCACCGCGCCCGATATCCTTCCGCCCTTTTTAAGGTATTTCAGGTCTGCCACGGTAAAGTAGGAATTCAGCCTGAAGCGGCTGATCTCCAGCTGCTTAAAGCACACCTCGGCGCTCTCGCCCATGTTCTTCAGCCTTGCGGCCTGCACGGCCAGAAGTCCCTCGCCGAAGCCCGAGTTTGCCGAATCGAACACGTACACTCTGCGCCCCGGATAGTCTTTTTCCAGCTGCTCCGCGGCAAGGCAGGCCTGCTTGTGCGTGCCGCTCACCTGTGCCGAAATGGTTATTATCAGCGCGTCCCTGCCCTCTTTGAGCGATTGTTCCGCCGCGTCGTAAAAGCGCTGCGAGGATATCAGCGATGTGGAAACTTCCGCGCCGCGGCTCATCGCGCCGTAAAAGTCGCGCGCGTCGTCGGAAAACGGCCTGCCGCTGTAGCATATAACCTTTTTTCCGTCGCACGTGCACTCGTACGAAATTACTTTTATGCCGCAGTCGGCTATCATCTTTTCGGTAAGGTTTGCCGAGGAATCGGCGTAGATATCGAATTTTTCGTTCATTTTATGCTCCTTGAAATTCTATGTAAATTTGCGCCCGCGAATATTTGTCTGCGTGCCTTAGTCGCTTTTAGTGCACCGCTGCGGGCATTTATTATCCTCTGCATCCGTGGCGGCAGGGCGCCGGTTGCGGATCCGTTCCTGCCTACATCAGCTATTATACACAAAAATTCCGCCCATCACACCCTAATGTTGGGCGCATGCGTTCTACAAATAATTTTGCGCGCCGAACCGCCCTTAAAACCTACTCTACCGTAAAAATTTCACGCTCTACTCACAGTAGAGTTTGCAAATTTGTTGCTTTGCCTGCAGTTATATGCTAAAATTAGAGCATGAGCGGAGAAGATATTAAAGAAATAATTGCAGAAAACCTCCTGCGTTTCCGCACTCAGGCGGGACTCACGCAGGCACAGCTGGCAGAGCTGCTCAACTATTCCGACAAGGCCGTTTCAAAGTGGGAGAGGGGGGAATCGGTGCCCGATATCCGCGTGCTCATGCAGATCGCCGAAATTTACAACATAAAGCTGGACGATCTTGTCGCGCGCCCTGCGGAAAAACATGTCAGGCCCGAACTGAACAAGCGCAAAAAGCGCTTGCTCATCACCCTGCTCTCGTTTGCCCTCGTCTGGTTCATCGCCACGGGCATATTCGTCATTTTAAGCTATATAGACGGGCTGGAATACGAGTATCTCAGTTTCGTGTGCGCCACGATAGCATCCTCGGTGGTGCTCACGGTGTTTTCGGCGCTGTGGGGCAACCGCATAACCACGGCCGTCGCAAGTTCGCTGGTGTTGTGGTCGTTCGCCGCCATAGTGTTCACGTTTTTGTATCTGTTCACGGAAATACCGTTGCCGTGGCTGATATTCGTGGCTGCGGGAGTGTTCGAGGTGCTCATAATTTTCTGGTTCGTGTTCCGCAAGGTAAAGTAAGGCCTGCGGAAATACCGCGGCGGCGCGCGAATATAATATCTGCGTGAAAATCTTTTCCGCCGTAAAACCCGCCCTCGGCGCGGGCATCGCCTGCCTTGCGTTCTGCTGTTTCTTCGGCGGGTGTGCACGATGTGCCGCCTTTGCGCTTGCCGTCGGCATGCTTATGTATGCGATAGCCCCGCACATATGCCCCGTTCTGCGCCATTTTTGCGTAGCCGTTGCGTGCGGCGCCGCGGCGCGCGTCACCTGCTGCGGCGGGGCGTTCGTCCTAGGTACGGCCATGCCGTTCGTCACCGGCCTTGCCCTGTGCGACGGGCTGTGTGCGCTGCTGCGCACGAAAAGGGGCGCGGCAAAGTCCGTTCTGCGGGCGCTTGCGCGCGCGTTTGCCATGGCTGCGGGCTACGCCCTCGCGTTCCCGCTCCAAACGGCGGCAGCGCCGTCTCCCGACATCTTGTGGAGCGCTGCGGGCGCGTTCGGGTTTGCGCTCATGCTCGGCGCGCGTCCGTTTTCGGGTGCGCTTGCCGCGCTTGCCTGCGGCGCCGCGTGCCTGTATACAAATATTTTTGTCGCGGTGTTTGCTGCATATGCGGCGTGCGATCTGCTCGGCAGACCATCGCTTGCGAGGATCGCCGTCGTTCCGCTCGTTCCGGGCGGAGGGCTGCTCATCGCCTTTACCGCGCTGCTGAAAGGCAGCTTTGCGCTCGCTGCCGGCATGCTGCTCGTCAGTGCGCACGCTTTTTTAAGCATTGCGTTCGCGCGCGTGTGCGCACATGTTCTCACGGCAGCAGTTTTCCGCCGTGCGCCGCGGCCGCAATAACGTCAGCTTACGGGTACTCTTCGTACCGTTAAAGGAGAAATACAATGGATCTGAAAAAACTTGCCGCAAGGCTCATTCCCGACGAGGACCTGCCTTCGCTTTCCGACTGCGAAAGGGCATATCCCCCGCGCAGCCTGCCCGATGGGGCGGAGGTGACGAGGCTTGCGCCATCACCCACTGGCTTCATACACCTCGGCAACCTTTACAGCGCGCTTGCGGACGAGCGCGCCGCCCACACCACGGGCGGGGTGTTCTACCTGCGCATAGAGGACACCGACGAAAAGCGCAGGGTGGAGGGCGCCGTGGAATCGGTTATCCGCTCGCTCAAATACTTCGGCGTGGACTTCGACGAGGGCGCCGAGATCGACGGCGAAAACGCCTACGGGCCCTACTATCAGCGCAGGCGCGCGCAGATCTACCGTGCCTTTGCCAAAGATCTCATCGAGCGCGGGCTCGCCTACCCCTGCTTCTGCACGGAGGAGGAGCTGGACGAAACGCGCAGGCTGCAGACCGAAAGAAAGCAGATAACGGGCTATTACGGCGAGTATGCAAAGTGCCGCAACCTTTCCGAAGAGCAGATATACAGCAACCTCGACGCGGGCAGGCCCTTCGTCATAAGGCTTAAATCGCAGGGCGACGTAAGCGTCAAGCACACCTTCCGCGACGCCATAAAGGGCAGCATAACGGTCACCGAAAACGATCAGGACGTGGTTATCCTTAAATCGGACGGCATACCCACCTATCACTTCGCGCACGCGATCGACGACCACTTCATGCGCACCACGCTCGTCATAAGGGGCGAAGAGTGGCTGTCCAGCCTGCCCATACACATCGAGCTGTTCAAAGTGCTCGGCTTCCCGCTGCCCCGCTACGGCCACACCTGTTCGCTGATGAAGGTAGACGGCGGCACCAAGCGCAAACTTTCAAAGCGCAAGGACCCCGAACTCTCCCTCGACTTCTACCGCGCCGCGGGCTACTACCCGCGCGCCGTTATAAAATACCTCATGACCATCCTCAATTCCAACTTCGAGGAGTGGTCGGCAAAGAATCCCGAAAAGGACTACAAGCAGTTCCCGTTCTCCGTCTCGAAGATGGGCAAGAGCGGCGCGCTGTTCGACCTGGACAAGCTCAACGACGTCTCGCGCGACGAGCTTGCAAAACTCTCGCCGGGGGAGATGTACGACTTTCTCTGCGGCTGGGTGAAGGAGTTCGGCACCGACGCCGACAGGCAGCACTTTGCAAACAGGGAATATATAGAGAGCATCCTCGCCCTCATCACGGGCGCGGGGCAGAAGAAGCGCCGCAAGGACATAGTGCGTGCCGAACAGGGCGTAAGGCTGATGGATTACTTCTTCGACGATACCTTTGCGCCCGCGTATGACTTCCGCTTTCCCAAGGAGTCGGTGCGCGCCATGCTTGCAGGCTTTGCAGAGCTTTACAGCGAAAAAGACGACAATTCCGCATGGTTTTCAAAGCTCAAAACTGCGGCGGGCGCCGCGGGCTTTGCGGCGGACAATGCTGCATACAAGGCAGCCCCGCAGAACTATGCGGGCAGCGTGTCCGACGCGGCCGAGGTGGTGCGCGTGGCGATAACGGGCAGCCCCAACTCCCCCGATCTGTGCACCATAATGGGCATACTCGGGCGCGAACGCTCGCTTGCGCGCATAACTAAGGCTGCGGCAAGCCTTTAAGTTATGGACGCCGCCACCGTATTGCTCGAACTTGCCTTTCTCTTCTTCGTGGGCAGCTGCCTCGGCTGGTGCCTCGAAGTGGTCTACCGCAGGTGTTTCGGAGCAAAGAAATGGATAAACCCCGGCTTTCTTACAGGCCCCTACCTGCCGCTGTACGGCTTCGGGCTCACGCTGCTGTACGGCATAAGCTATATCCCCATAAATACGGGCGCCGTCTGGGCGGATAAACTGCTGCTCATCCTGATCTCGGGCGTCATACTCACCGCCCTCGAATATGTGGCGGGGCTGATCTTCGTCAGGGGCATGAAGCTCAAACTCTGGGACTATTCCGATATTCCCGGCAACATCCGGGGCATAATCTGCCCGCTGTTTTCGCTGCTGTGGACGGCTGCCGCCGCCATATACATACTGTTCATCCACAGGTTCATTACCGGCTGGGTGGGCTGGTTCGTAAACCACCTCGGCTTTGCCTTCTTCGTGGGGCTGTTCTTCGGCGTGTTCATCATCGATCTTTGCCATTCCGTGGGACTCTCGGTAAAGATCCGCAAGTTCGCCGCCGAACACAACATAGTCGTGCACTTCGAAAAGCTCAAGCTCAGCATAAAGGAGGGCATCGAGCGCGGCAGGGCGCGCGCCTCCGAAAGTCTGGAGCGGGCCCGCGGCAAGCTGAAAAAGCGGAAGGCGAGCTTTCTGTTTTCGTTCAGGTCGGATAAGAGCATGCGCGAAATGCTCGCCGATTACCTCAAAGAGCGCGAGGCCGGATCTCCGCGCAGGCAGAAAAAGGGCGACGGAGCCGAAGTCTCTGCAGACGAAGGCGGGGACGCGGACGGCGGAAAAGGCGGCGCGGACTGAAATTATTGCACACAGTTTTTTCATGTATTTTATATAAAGTTTACAAAGCCGCGTTATACTAATCGAAGAATAATCATTTATCGGGTTTTTTAAGAGGAGAACATGTTACAACTTCGCAACATCACAAAGGACTATGCCGTAGGCGACAGCAAAGTCCGGGCGCTCAAGGGCATAAATCTTTCCTTCCGCCGCAACGAATTCGTGTCCATACTCGGCGCGTCCGGCTGCGGCAAGACCACGCTGCTCAACATAATCGGCGGGCTCGACCAATACACCTCGGGCGATCTCATCATCGAGGGCAAGTCCACCAAGGACTATAAGGACGGCGATTGGGATACCTATCGCAACCACCGCATCGGCTTCGTGTTCCAGACCTACAACCTCATTCCCCACCAGACCATTCTCGGCAACGTGGAGCTGGCGCTCACCCTTTCGGGCGTAAGCCCCAAGGAGCGCAGGGCGCGCGCCACCGAGGCGCTGCGGCGCGTGGGGCTGGGCAAGGAGCTGGGCAAGCGCCCCAACCAGCTTTCGGGCGGTCAGATGCAGAGGGTGGCCATAGCCCGCGCACTCGTCAACAATCCCGAGATTTTGCTTGCCGACGAGCCCACGGGCGCGCTCGACACCACCACGTCGGTGCAGATAATGGAGCTGATAAAGGAGATCGCGGGCGAGCGCCTCGTGATAATGGTGACGCACAACCCCGACCTCGCTTACCGCTATTCCACGCGCATAGTCAAGCTGCAGGACGGCCTCGTCGTTTCCGACACCATGCCCTATTCCGCGCAGGAAGAGGAGGCGGAGGTGCGCGCCTCGCTCGCCAATGCCGAATACAACCGCATGATGGAGGATATCCGCACACAGTCCTCTCCCGCGCCCGCCTCGGGCAAAAAGCTGAAAGAGGACAAGGAGCGTCACTCCGGCATGTCGCTGGGCACGGCGATAGGCCTCAGCGGCAGAAACCTTTTAACAAAGAAGGGGCGCACGCTCATCACCGCCATCGCGGGCAGCATAGGCATAATCTCCGTCTGCCTTGTGCTGGCGCTCTCTTCCGGCTTCAACAACTACATAGCCCAGACGGAAGAAGATATGCTTTCATATTACCCCGTGCAGGTAAACGAAACGTCGATCGACCTCAATTCGGCTATGTCGTCGTTCATGAACGGTTCCATGAACATGGATCTCGACAAGATCGAGGATAAGGTATATGTAAACTCATTCCTGTCGCAGCTGGCGCAGGGCATGACCACCACCAACGACTTCTCCGAAGGCAACGTCGCAGAAATAGGCGGCAGGCAGATGACCTACCTCGAATATCTCGAGGCCATGCCGCAGGAGCTGTATAACGCCATTCAGTACTCCTACGGCGTGAATATCTCCGCCAACCTGTTCACCGACGTGCAGATAGGTTCCGGCTCCACCAGCGAGGGCGCCACCTCCTCGTGGCACATGTCGCTCGAATCGCTGCGCGAATACTATACCTACCTTTTAACCTACCGCGCCGAGGAATTTTCCAACCTCACGCAGTTCGTGCATTACTTCACCGACGTGGTGTCCGTAATGCCCGGCACCGACTTATCTGAAGATAGTTACGGCGAATATGTCCGCTCGCAGTACGACGTGCTCGAAGGCACCTTTCCTGAAAGCGAAGACGAAGTGGTGCTCGTAGTGGGTTCCAGCAACGACGTCTTGGACCTCACCCTCGTCCAGCTCGGCTTTATGACGGAGGAGGAGTTCCTGAACCTCTTCATCTCTTCGGAGGACGGCGTTGAAGAGGGCGAAGAACCCGCAAGCATCCCTTTCGACGAGATTGTGGGCAAGCAATATACCCTTTATAACAACGACGCGCTCTTCCTGCGCGACACTACCGGCCTTACAGGCTATAATTATCTCTATAACGGCTATTCGCTCCTCGGCGAAGACGGCAACCCCGCGACCATAACGGGGGAGGGCCGCACAATAACCATAAGCGGCATACTCCGCTTAAAGGAGGGCCTCACCTACGGCTGCCTTTCGGACGGCCTGTGCATAACCGAAAGCCTGCTTCTGGACTATATAAGGGACAATATGCAGTCCGCCGTCGTGCAGGAGCTGTATGATGCAACGGACGGCACCGTGATAGATACCATAGTCGGCGAGCTAACCATAAAGAGCATGTTCGAAGACCTCGGCTCTGCCGGCGGAGGCTCGTCATCGACTGACATAACCGACGTTATCCGTAGCCTCACCTCCAAATACAGTGCCACGTCGACTACGCTCACGGCGCTGATCCGCGAGCTGGGCGGCAACGACAGTCCCTCGGGCATCTCCGTCTATGCAAAGGACTTCACCACCAAGGAAGACATGCTCGCCTACATGGACGAGTGGAACACCGCGGTGGAGGCGGCGCGCTCGGCATATTTTGATGCCAACGGCACTTACGAAGGCTACGACGGCCCCACCGAGATCAGCTATTCCGATACCGTCGGCACACTGATGGGCATGGTGAACACCATCTTAAACGCCATAACCTACGTGCTCGTGGCGTTCACGGCTATATCGCTCGTCGTTTCCACGGTAATGATAGGCGTAATAACCTACGTCTCCGTAGTGGAGCGCACCAAAGAGATAGGTATTTTAAGGAGCATCGGCGCGCGCAAGCGCGATATAAGGCACGTTTTCAACGCCGAAACGTTCATCATAGGCCTGTGCGCGGGACTCATAGGCATAGGCGTGGCTTACCTGTTGCAGGGGCTCATAAACCTGATACTCACTCCGCTCACGGGCATTGCCGGGCTTGCCGCGCTGCCTATATGGCAGGCGCTTATAATGGTCTGCATAAGCGTCGCGCTCACGCTTATATCAGGGCTTATACCCGCTTCCGCAGCAGCCAAAAAGGACCCCGTAATAGCGCTCCGCAGCGAATAAAACGTCAATCGTTAAAAAAATATTCAATTATGCCGCCCATTAGCTTGACTTTATTTTGCGCGGGCGGTATAATTATTGCGAAATTGAGCGGGGGACAATGTGCCTCGCCGCAAATCAGGTTAAATCTTTTATTTATAAAGGAGAATTGTTATGAAAAGGATGACTAAGCTTCTTGCTGTTCTTGCGGTAGGCGCTGTGGCAGCCGCCGGCGTTGCAGGCCTTGCAGCTTGCGGCGAAAAGGGCGAGACCTATGAAGGCGAGTATCATTACGCCAATGCTTGGGATGAAACGAAGCCCGATTATGGTGTAAAAGTAAAAGTAACCGTTAATGCTGCCGGTGATACGATAGAAAAGGTTGAAATCGTTGAAAGCAATTATGTTCAGGCAACCGATTCGTGGACCGAAACGGATGACGGCAAAAATTATCTTAATAAGGAAGCAGACCTTCTTAAAGCTTATGAGGGTCTCAAAGTAGCAGATGTTCTTGCTATGAAAGTTGCCGTTGCTGAAGACGGTACTCCTTTGAAGCAGGAAGAGGAAGGTTTTATTAAATATACAAACAGCGATCTTCTTATTTCTAAGGCTACTCAGAGCTGCAGTCGTCTTGTTCTTGCCGTTCAGGACGCGCTTGAAAAGATCGACGCTTAACTTTTAACAAAACAGTACATCTGAATATTCAGATAAAAATGCATCGGCTTTACCGATGCATTTTTTTTGTCCTGTCCACCCAAGCCCCCCTTGCCGTAAAGGGGGACGAGCAAGGCATTTCATAGCACAGCGGA
>DVIK01000075.1 GCA_018711385.1 Candidatus Coproplasma avistercoris | reverse complement strand
GCGCCCGCGGCATGCCGCGGGCGCGCACGTTTCAGAATATGTTCTCCAGCTTTATCATGTAGTTGCCGGGCACCGACTTTGCCATCTGCATCACTATTTCCAGGTTGGCAAGCGCGTCGGGGTAACTCTCCGTGTAAAGGCAGGCGAACGCCTCGTTCAGGCGGTAGTCCACATAGGAGATGTCGTTGTGCGGGATAAATACCTGCAATTTGCTGCGCTTGTCCTCCCACAGCGCGCGCACGGCGCGCGCATCCTCCTGCGTGGCGGTCTCGCTCTCCGTCTTTTCGTACAGCTCTTCCACTGCGTCGTAAAAGTCGGCAAATTCTCCGCCCACATAGTTTTCCACGAACACAAAGAAGGTTATGCAGGCGGCCAGCACCGCTGCCGTGAGTATTACGGACTTCACCATTTCGCCGTGCCCTCCGCGTGCAGTATTTCATAAGGTTTTCCGCGTCGCTGCAGGTATATCCTGCCGTTCCCGTCCACCGTCATCACGAGCACCTTTTTCACCTTCGTGTTGCGCGATTCGAGTATCCCGTCAAGTTTTTCGCGCGTAAGTTTACTCATTTCAAGATTGTGTGCGTTTATCTTTCCGCTGTCTATTATGGTGACGGCAAGCGACGTGTTTTTCTCCTCCTTGCCCAGCGCCGAAAAGCCGCCGTTGGCTTCGTAAAGCCCGTAATATACGTCGTCGAGGTTGAAGTAACCCGCCGCGCGCATGCTCTCTATCAGGTCGCACACGTCAAGATTGTTCTTTTTAAGCTGATATTCGTCTATGCCCTGCTTTGTTATGACCAGCGAGGGCCGTCCGCTCACCAGCGTCTTGAACGGCTTTGCGCACAAGTTTAGCAGCCAGACTATCTGATGCAGTATGAACATCGCGGCAATGGATATTATGCCGTACATCAGCGGAACGGAGGTGTCGGCCATAGGTATGCATGCCAGTTCGGCTATCAGCAGGGTTATCACAAGTTCAAACGGCTGCATTTCGCCTATCTGGCTCTTGCCCATCATCCGCATCACCACGAGCAGGGCAAGGAATATTATCGCCGTCCTCACAAAAATCAGCGCCATGCAATAAGTATCTGCCAAAACGGGCGCAATATTCTTGCCAAAATCCCGCGGCGGTGCTATAATCAATAAAAATGCACAGTCGCGTTAAGTGTTACCGGCGGGGAAACCGGTAAACGAAAGGTAAAACCTGCGGTGCCTGCGCGTCCCACGAGCTTAATTCAGGGCGCAAGTTTTTGCGCTCTTTTGTTTTTGGCAAGGGCGCCGCACGGCCTTTACGGCTGTCGGGGTCTTTTTTATGTCTGATATTTCGCCTGCGCAAAAAATCATGAATATGCGCCCTGCGGGCATGAAGTTCGGCACGGAGCGCACCCGCGCCCTGCTCGACAAGCTCGGCTCGCCCGACGACCGCCTTGAAATAATCCACGTGGCGGGTACCAACGGCAAGGGTTCCGCATGCGAATATCTCACGCATATCCTGCTTGCGGCGGGCTGGCGCGTCGGCACTTACACCACGCCCGAGGTCTTTTCATTTTACGACCAGTTCCGCATAGACGGCGCCGCAGACAAGGAACTTGCCGACCGCTGTTTAAGGCTCGCCGACGTGGCGGCTGAGGGCATGGCGGACAGGCCCACCGCATACGAGCGCCAGACCGCCGCGGCGCTGCTCATGTTTGCGGAGGCAGGCTGCCGCTACGCGGTGGTCGAGTGCTGCATGGGCGGGCTGCTCGACACCACCAACGCGATAAATAAAAAGGCGGCGGCGGTGATAACTTCCATATCGCTCGAACACACGGCATATCTCGGCGATACCCTGCCGCAGATTGCAAGGCACAAGGCGGGCATAATAAGGGACTGTCCGGCCGTAATATCTGCCTGCGTCCCGCAGGAAGTCCGCCCTATATTCTACGCCCGCGGCGCGCGGCTTTCGCTGCCCGTCGGCGATATCGAAGAGGGCGAAGACGGCACCTCTTTTACCTGCGGCGGCAGGCGTTATTTTACGCATATGCAGGGGTGTATGCAGCCGTATAACGCCGCCGCGGCCATAACGGCGGCAAAGCTGCTCGGCATAGAAGAAGCCGCTGCAGCAGATGGTGTTTCAAAGGCATACGCGCCCGGCAGGCTGCAAAAGTTCGCTGCCGGCGGCACAGACTACATCCTGGACGGCGCGCACAACCCCGAGAGCTTCATTCCGCTTGCAAGGCTGCTCTCTTCGCGCTATTTCGGCAGGCGCAGGACTGTCGTCTACGGCTGCCTGCGCGACAAGGACATAACTTCCGTCCTCGCTGTGCTTAACGGGTGCGCCGAGCGGATCATAGCCGTCGCGCCGCCCGGTTACAGGGCGATGGATATCGATAAAATACTGAACTGCTGCCGCGCCGCGTTTACAGGCGCGTCTAAGGCGGACTGCGTAAGCTCCGCGCTTGATTCTGCGGACGGCGACGTGGTTGCGGTATGCGGTTCGTTTACTCTTCTCAAGGAGGCCGAGGAATGGATAGAGAAAAGGCTGTAAAGGCGGTAAGGGACTTCCTTGCCGCATGCGGCGAGGACACGGAACGCGAGGGGCTGAAGGATACGCCTGCCCGCGTTGCCGACATGTTTGCCGAACTGCTCTCGGGCAACGGGCAGCGTGCGGAGGAGCATCTTTCAAAGAGCTTTTCCGTGCAGTCGGGCGACATGGTCATAGAAAAGGATATAACGTTTTCTTCTACCTGCGAACATCACCTGATGCCGTTCTTCGGCAGGATGGCGATAGCCTACATCCCGCAGGGCAGGGTGGCGGGGCTTTCAAAGCTCGCGCGCACCGTCGAGGTGTTCGCAAAGCGGCTCCAGCTGCAGGAACAGCTCACAAGCCAGGTGGCGCAGGCGGTATATTCCTGCCTCGGCGCGCGCGGCGCATTCGTCGTGTGCGAGGCCGAACATACCTGCATGACCTGCCGCGGCGTGAAAAAATACGGGTCAAAGACGGTAACGTTCGCTACCGCCGGCGACTTCCCCGAAGAGATGGCGGCCAAGGTGCTCGCCCTGATAAAGTGAGGGCGGTCGCGCGCATATGATAATCGGTAACCGCAATTTTACGGGCGGGACGCACGTGATGGCAATAATCAACCTCACGCCCGACAGCTTCTATTCGCCGAGCAGACACTTGCACGACAGCCTTGCCGCGGCGGAGCGCGCGGTGGAGGAGGGCGCCGAAATTCTCGACCTCGGGCCGCAGTCCACCCGCCCCGGCTATACCGAGGTTCCCGCCTCGGAAGAGATCTCCCGTCTCGTCGGCCCGCTCGGGGAGATCCGCCGCCGCTTCGACGTGCCCATCTCCGTCGATACGTATTTTTCCGAAACGGCGCGCGCCGCGCTCGGCGAGGGCGCCGACATGATAAACGACGTGTGGGGCCTTTCCCGCGATAACGGCATGGCGGAAACGATAGCCGCGCACAACGCCTCCGTCTGCATAATGCACAACGCGCCGTCGCCCCTTTCGGGCGACATATGGGGCGCGATAGGGGGCTTTCTGCAAAATTCCGTCGCGCTCGCTCTGAATGCCGGCATAGCGGCGGACAGGATCTGCCTCGACGGCGGCATAGGCATTGCCTTTGCCAAGAGCCGCGAACAGAACCTTGACCTGCTGCAAAATTACGGCAGGCTGAACGGGCTGGGCTATCCGCTGCTTATGGGCGCGAGCATGAAGTCGCTGTTCGGCGGCGACGTAAACGGCAGGCTGCGTCAGACGCTCGAAGCCACCGCGCTCGCCGTCCGCATGGGCGTGATGTTCGTGCGCGTGCACGATGTGAAAAAAAATTTATCTGTAATAAAGGGTATTGCGGAAGGTAAAAATGGGTAAAGTTATAGTAAAAAAACTTAAAATAAAGACGTGCCACGGCGTGAACGACTTCGAAAAGGTCAAACCCCAGCTCTTTGAATTTTCCGCCGAAGTCGGATGCGACTTCTACGCCGCCGCCCGCGAAGACGATATTTCGCTCACGGTAAGCTACGCAAAGGTCAGCAAGCTCATTACGGCCGTAGCCACCGGGCAGGTGTACGACCTCATCGAAACGCTCGCCTGCCGCTGTGCCGAGGCCATTCTGGACGCCTTCCCGCAGGCGGTATCCGCAAGGGTGCGCGTCGATAAGCCCCACGCCCCCGTAAAGGCAAAGTTCAGCTCCATGGCTGCGGAAGTATTTCTTAAAAGGGAGCGCGTGTTCCTCTCGCTCGGCTCCAGCCTCGGCGATAAGAAGGCATATCTCGACTTCGCCGTAAAGCGCCTCTCCTCGGTGCACGGCATAACGCTGAAAAAAGTATCGTCGTATATCGAAACTCCTCCATACGGCGGCGTGGCAGGCAATACCTTTCTTAATGCCTGCGCCGAAATCGAAACTTACCTTCCTCCGCATGCCCTGCTATGCGAACTGCAGAAGATAGAGCAGGAGGGCGAGCGCACACGCGAACTGCGCTGGGGCGACAGAACGCTGGATATCGACATAATATTTTACGGCAGGCAGATCATATGCGACGATGTGCTTACCGTGCCGCATGCCGACTACGCAAACCGCGCCTTCGTGCTCGCCCCGCTCGCTCAGATAGCGCCGTCGTTCATCTGCCCGTTAAGCGGAAAGACTGTCGCCGCAATGTACGGGGAGCTGTGCGGGGATTGACCGCACGCGCCTGCTTATCTGCGCCCGTTCCCGGTTTTCGGCCGAAAAAAATATGTTATTTTCAAGCACACGGCGTTATAAAAATTCAACCGTGTGGCGCGCCTTTGATAATTATGAAAAAAGCGTGCATTTTTGTATGTGCAACCTGCATAAAAATCATCAAAAAATCTATACAAAAACGGCGTGCTGTGTTATAATTTGGTTGACTTGGGTGATTTGTGAAAACTGCTGTGCCGGGCACGGCACAGCTAAGATTTCAATTTATGCCGTAAAGTTCTTGCGGCGTTTTTTATTTGTTATGACCGCACATCCGTCTTTCGGAATTTAAGATGAGAATGAGTAAACAAAACACGGCGTGCGCAGGTTAATCAAGTTCAGGAGTGAATTGTTTTGGAAAAGATAGGTATTATTGATTTGGGATCCAACTCGGCAAGGCTGGTAATCGTAAATCTCTTTCAGGACGGCTATTTCATGGTGGTCGACGAACTAAAAGAGAGCGTGCGCCTCGGCCAGGATATGGAACGGGACGGCTTTCTGAAGCCTCAGCGCGTTGCGGAGACGATAAAGACGCTTAAAATGTTCCGCAAGCTGTGCGACGCAAGCGGGGTCAGCCGCATAATCACCGTAGCCACCGAGGCGGTGCGCAAGGCAAAGAACCAGCGCAGCTTTCTCGACGAGATCCAGGCAAACTGCGGCATAAAGATAAAGGTACTCACCGCCGAAGAGGAGGCGACGCTCGTCTACCGCGGCGTTATAAACACCATGGACGTCCCCAAGGGGCTCATACTCGAAATCGGCGGCGGCTCCACCAAGATAGTTTACTATAACAGGCGCAACATGCTCAACTATGCAACGCTGCCCTTCGGCGCTGTCACGCTCACCGACATGTTCGCGCGCGACGGCAACAAGCCCGAAGACCAGGCAAACCGCATAGAGGAGTTCATGACGGAGCAGCTCGGCGGTGTCGAGTGGCTCAAAGAACTCGATCCCGACGTGCAGATGATAGGCGTGGGCGGCTCCTTCCGCAACCTTTTCAGAATAAACAAAATGGTGCACAAGTATCCGCTCGACACGGTGCACAACTACAATATGTCCACCGAGGATTTCCTGCCCCTGTACGACATGATAAAGGTGCTCGACCTCGACAAAAAGAAGAAAATAAAGGGCCTTTCCGCCCAGCGCGCCGACATACTTCCCGCCGCGCTCGCGGTCGTTAAGGCGTTCGTAAGCTATATAGGCGCAACAAATTTCACCATATCGGGCGCAGGCCTGCGCGAGGGCATAATGATAAACCAGGCGCTGCCCTCCACGGTGGAAAAGCCCGTTTCCGACGTGCTCAACTATTCGCTCACCACACTCGTAAAGTGGTACGACTGCGACGAGAAGCACGTTGAACATGTGGTGAATTTAAGCATACAGCTCTTCAAACAGCTGCGCGTGCTCCACAAGTTCCCCCGCCAGTACCTCAAGGTGCTCAAGGTGGCGGCCACCCTGCACGACTGCGGCATGCGCATAAAGTATTACAGTCATCCCCGCCACAGCT
Organism: Candidatus Coproplasma avistercoris; assembly: GCA_018711385.1. Taxonomy (GTDB): domain Bacteria; phylum Bacillota; class Clostridia; order Christensenellales; family Borkfalkiaceae; genus Coproplasma; species Coproplasma avistercoris. The sequence goes on along the minus strand of DVIK01000075.1, from coordinate 6,425 downwards.
GGTACATGATCCTCAACGCCACGCTGTACGGCGTCACCCACAGGGAGATAGTTCTTGCGGCGTTCACCGCCTGCTGCCACAAAAAGGAGGACATCAACCCCCTCGACTGGGCGCGCTTCAAGGACGTCCTGCACGAGGACGACATTGAAATAGTAAAGCGCCTCGGCGTAATGCTGCGCATAGCCGAAAGCCTCGACAGGAGCATGTCGGGCTGCATAAAGGGCATCAACTGCGATATTCTGGGCGACTCCGTAATAATGAAGACGGAGGTGGAGGGCGACGCCACGCTCGAGATACGCGACGCAATGACGGCAGGCGCGGAATTCAGGAAATCTTTCCACAAAAATCTTGAGATCCTGTAAACTGTCCGCAGCCGCATGCTCGGCCGCGGCTGCAAAATGCCGCTGACAAGCGGCATTATTTATATAAGGTTATGCAGTATATTCTTGCAAGCGCCTCCCCGCGCAGAAGGGAGCTGCTTTCACAGGTGCTCGACGATTTCATCGTCGATCCCGCGCGCGGCGGAGAGGAAGTCAACATCTCCATCTTTCCCGAGGATATAGCGTGCGCGCTTGCCGAGCGCAAGTGCGACGAGGTCTTTCACCGCCATTCGGGCAGCACCGTCATCGGCTGCGACACGATAGTGGTGTTCCGCGGCGAGATCCTTGGCAAGCCGAAAGACGCTGCAGACGCCGCGGCTACGCTTAAAATGCTCTCCGGCAAAACTCACTATGTCATAACGGGCGTATGCGTCCGCAACAAATACAGAAAGCTGATAAAATACGACAAGACCGAAGTAAAGTTCAACGTTCTTTCGGAAAGGTTCATAAACGAATATGTCGCGGGCGGCTCTCCGCTCGACAAGGCAGGCAGCTACGGCATACAGGACGGCGGCCTGGTCGATAAGTACTACGGCAGTTACACCAACGTGGTAGGGCTGCCGGTGGCGCTCGTGCGCGACATGCTCAGGGAAATTCATGACTTATGATAAAACTTGCGATAGACTTGGGTTCATGGGTAACCAAAATATATAAATCGGGCTGCGGCGTGGTGCTGGCCGAACCTACCTGCGCCGCCGTGGAGCAGCTCCCCGGCGAGGGCGGCTACAATGTAAAATTTCTCGGCGAAAAGGCGCGCGCCCTCTCCGGCAGGGCGGCTCAGAACACGCGCATCGTCAACCCGGTGGTCGACGGCGACATCGTTCACGCGGGGATAGTGGCCGATCTTCTGCGCTATTTCCTTGAAAAGATAGAGATAACTCCCCGCCGCGCGCGCAAGACGGAAGTGGTATTCGTGCTCCCCTGCGGTTCGGGCGCGGAGCTCAAGCGCAAATATTTCAGGCTTGCCGACGAGTGCAACATAGGCAAAGTGTACTTCACCAACGTCCCGTTTGCCGCCGTGCTCGGGCATAACGTGCCGCTCAGCGAATCCACGCCCGTATTCAGCATAGATATGGGACATGCGCTCACAAACATAGCCGTATTTTCGCTCGACGGGATAATCTCCGGCATGAGCCTGAATCTCGGCGGCGGCAATATCGACGTCCACCTCATCGATTTCATGGCGGAAAACTATAATCTGCGCATAGGCGCGCTCACTGCCGAACGCCTGAAAAACACCATAGGCAGCCTGCTTCCCGACGACGACAAACTCACGGTGGTCGACGGCAGGGATCTCACAAGCGGCGCGCCCTCTTCGGTGTCGGTCACGGCGTCGCAGATCCGCGGCATAGTCACGCTCTATATAGATAAGATAATAGAGTACGCCGTGCTTATGATCTCCAGACTGCCTGCCGAGGCCGCCTCGGCGGTGATGCACGGCGGCGTGTATCTTTCGGGCGGGCTTTGCAAGGCGGACGGCATGGCGGAATATATCTCAGGCAAGCTCGGCGTTACGGCCAACACTTTCGACGAGCCTCAGCTCGCCGCGGTGATGGGTGCGGGGATGATAATTTCAGACGATTACTACACCCGCAAAGTCGCCACACAGGATTAAGCGGTGCATAAGGGGCGCCCTCCGCGGCGCCCTTTTTATATTTTGGATGCATTACAGAGTATTACAATAGTAATATAATCATATGACATTATAATTGACTTTACGTTCCGCAAGTGATAAAATAACTGCGTATGGCGCATGTATTCATGCACCGCCATAAAGGAGTGAATATGATAGAAGTTAAAGAAATTGCCCTTGGCGACAAGCGCGGCAAGAAAAAATTTTTCAAATTTCTGATAGATCTTTACCGCGGCAACGAATACGCCGCCCCGAATTTTTATTTCGACGAGTTTGCGGAGTTCGATCCCGCAGTAAACGACGCCTTCCGCTTTGCCGACTGCAGGATGTTCCTCGCATATAAAGACGGCAAAATAGCGGGCAGGATAGCCGGCATCTGGCACCGAGGCGCAAACGAAAAGTTCGGCAAGAACGAGCTGCGTTTCACAAGGTTCGACGTGATAGACGATTTCGAAGTCACAAAGGCGCTGTTTGCAAAACTTTACGAGTGGGCAAGGGAGCTCGGCATGACCGAGATCATCGGCCCGATGAGCTTTTCCGACCTCAACGAGGAGGGCATGCTCATCGAAGGTTTCGACAAGGAAGCGTCTTATATCGAACTGTATAATTACCCGTACTATGTGGAACACATGGAAAAGCTGGGCGCATACAAGGTGGTCGACTGGACCAGCTACGAAATCAAGGTGCCCGAGCGTCTTGACGAGCGTGTGCATTCGCTTGCCGAAATAATCCTTGAAAAGTATAATTTCAGGGTGGTGGATGTCGCCTATCTTTCAAAGCACGATAAAAAGAAGATGCGCGAAGTGATGATGAAGTGCATGGACGTGCTGGACGAGGCGTTTGCGCCGCTGTTCGGTACCAGCCCGCTCAACGAAAAGCAGAAGGCGCGCGAAGTCGCCAGCGTAGAGCAGGTGTTCGTGCCCGAGCTTGCCTGCGCCGTCGTCGACGAAAACGACGACGTGGCCGTCTACGGCTTCATGATGCCCCGCATCAGCGAGGCTATGCGCAAGGGCAGGGGCCGCATATTTTTCCGCGGGCTCATGCCGTTTATAAAGGCTATGACCAACATCGAGCGCGCCGACATGATGAGCGTGGGCGTAAGGAACAAGTACGCCAACACCGGCGCCGTGTCGATAGTCATCGACCGCTGTCTCGCAGGGCTGATAAAGCTGGGCGTAAAGTACCTCGAAACGGGGCCGGAGCTTGAAGAAAACAATAAGATCCAGCAGTTGTGGAAGAGCTGGGATCCCCGGCTGATCAAGCGGCGCCGCTGCTGGGGGCTGAAAGTGGATCCCGAAAACTGAATCTCACGATGCATAAAAACAGAGCGGCGCCCGCGGGTGCCGCTCGTCTGTTTTTCAGTTCATCGCCGCATATTGCCTGTTGTAATAGCGTATCTTCCGCTTTATGGGGAACGCCCAGAATATGGATACCGCCCACAGCAGCAGATAGCATATGCCGCTTATCCACGTCATTGAGGAAATGACGCCGAGCATTGCGGCGGCCGCGGTCACCGCCCCGTCCGTAAGGCCGGGCAGCACGGCGGAAGCTATCATCGGGGCTATAAAGAATATCAGGCACGGCCAGGCCCCGAACAGTTTTACGTACCACATCGTGAACCGCTTGTTTTTTGCAAAAGTATGTGCCAGCGCGAATATGAACAGTATCAGCCATACCGCCGCAAAGAACAGCATTGCAAATGCGACCGCCTTCAATACCACCGACAGGGTGGAAAGCATCTCGTCCGCATTGTCGCCGCCGTTCAGCGTCTGCTCTGCAAGTGCGCCCGCAAGCTCGCCGTAGCTAGTGTAAACGGTGTAATCTTCCCCGCCGCCGGCCAGCCCCTGCGAAGCCGCCACGCATATGCACGCCTCGACCGTGAACTCGCCGCCGTTGTTTTCCACCGTGGTGTCGTAAAGGCTGCGCACGGCCCTGCTGAAATCGGGCACGCTCTCGTCCGGCAGTACCTCCTTGCCCAGCTGTTTCTGCACCTCGGCGGCAAGTCCGGCAATATCTGCGTCCACGTCGTCGCCCTCGCCCAGCGCCCCGAATTTATCCAATATGGCGGCGGCATCCTCTATCTCGGGTATTTCCGTGCCCTGCGACTGTATCTGTTCCACAATTGCGGGCAGCGCCACCTCTGTTACAAGCTTGTCGCCGGCCTCTGAAAGCAGATCGCCCGCATAGTTTCCTATGGCGGTTGTCAGATCGGGCTGCACGGCAAAGTTTGCCAGAGTAAATATATTTACCGATATATTCCCGAATACTTCGCCGATGCGGGCGAACGCTTCGCTCTGCGCGTCCGCCTGTCCGTCGCTCTCGTCCTCGCCCTGCATCGATGCCATCGCCTCGCTCATCGCGCCCATATCTATGCTCACGAGGGGAGCAAACAGCAGCGATACCGCCGCAACAATGCAGATGATCATCACGACGACGTTCAGCGGTACGAGCGACCTTTGCTTGCGCTCTATAAGGTGCCCCAGTTCTTCCCTGTTTCCCTCAAACGGCCTCATCATTCTCTCCTTTTTATAAAAATTTCACTTTTTAATCATAAATATGATAGGATATTATCTTTCGAAAGTCAACTTAAAGTAACATAAATCATACAAAATAATGGTGCGCGCATATTGTGGCGGTAAATTAAACGGTGCGTGAGCAGCAAATTTGATTGCTAAAACGTCTGCGATTTTATATAATTGTATCGTATGAAAAAACCCAGCAAGTATATACGCAATTTCTGCATAATTGCGCACATAGACCACGGCAAGAGCACGCTTGCCGACAGGATAATGGAGCTCACGGGCCAGGTGTCGCTGCGCGATATGGAGGATCAGCTGCTCGACTCCATGGATATAGAGCGCGAGCGCGGCATAACCATAAAGCTCACGCCCGTGCGCATGTTCTACTCCGCCGACGACGGCAACGAATATATCTTCAACCTGATAGACACCCCGGGTCACGTCGACTTCACTTACGAAGTCTCCCGCTCGCTTGCCGCGTGCGAGGGAGCCATACTGGTGGTAGACGCTTCGCAGGGCATCGAGGCGCAGACGCTTGCAAACGTCTACCTCGCTCTGGAAAACGACCTCGAGATCCTGCCCGTCATAAACAAGATAGACCTGCCTTCCGCCCGTCCCGACGAGGCCAAAAAGGAGATAGAGGAGGTGATAGGGCTGGACGCCTCGTATGCGCCCCTCGTCTCCGCCAAGGAGGGCACCAACATAAAAGAGATCCTGGAGGACGTGGTCAAGCATTTCCCGCCTCCCGACGGCGACCTGAACGCCCCCTTAAAGGCGCTGATCTTCGACAGCTATTACGACAACTACAAGGGCGTGATACTGTTCGTAAGGCTTAAAGACGGCTCGGTGAAAAAGGGCGACAGAATAAAGACCTTCCGTTCCGACAAGGTGTACGAGGTCACCGAAGTGGGCATATTCGCGCCCAAGCTGTATGAAAAGAGCGGGCTGGCCGCGGGCGAGGTGGGCTACATCGCCGCATCCATCAAGAGCATACAGGACGTGGCGGTGGGCGACACCGTTACCTTTGCCGACGATCCCGCGGCAGAGCCGCTCCCCGGCTACAAAAAGGTGCAGCCGGTGGTGTTCTGCGGCATATACCCGCTCGACGGCAGCAAGTTCGGCGACCTTAAGGACGCGCTCATAAAACTGCAGCTCAACGACGCCTCCCTCGTGTTCGAACCGGATAACTCGGTGGCGCTCGGCTTCGGCTTCCGCTGCGGATTCCTCGGGCTGTTGCACATGGAGATAATCCAGGAGCGCATCGAGCGCGAGTTCGGCATGGACATAATCACCACCGCGCCCTCGGTAAGCTACAGGGTGATAAAGACCGACGGCAGCGAACTGTATGTGGACAACCCCTCGCACCTTCCGCCGCAGGCGGAGATCGACCACATGGAGGAGCCGATAGTAAAGGTGGACATCTATTCCCCGCCCGACTACCTCGGCCCGATAATGGATCTCTGCCGCGAAAAGCGCGGGGTGTTCAAAGAGATGAACTATCTCGATGCCAACCGCGTCCAGCTCGTCTATGAAATGCCGCTCAACGAAATAATCTTCGAGTTCTTCGATTCGGTTAAGTCGCGCACGCGCGGCTATGCCAGCTTCGATTACGAACTCATAGGCTATCAGCCGAGCAAGCTCGTCAAGCTCGATATCCTCCTCAACGGCGAAGCGTGCGACGCCCTCTCGATGATAGTGCACGAAGATTCGGCTTACGCCCGAGGCAGGTCATTGTGCGAAAACCTCAAGGAGGCCATTCCCCGTCAGCTGTTCGAGATCCCCGTCCAGGCGGCGATAGGCGGCAAGATAATCGCGCGCGAAACGGTAAAGGCGATGCGCAAGGACGTGCTCGCCAAGTGCTACGGCGGCGACATCACCCGCAAAAAGAAGCTG
>DVIK01000074.1 GCA_018711385.1 Candidatus Coproplasma avistercoris | reverse complement strand
GTTCTACGGAGAGAAGTTTGAGAGCGTGGAAGAATTCATACATAAGTTGCACAAATACATATTCTACTGGAACAACAAGAGAATTTCTCGCAAATTAAAAGGAATGAGCCCGGTGCAATACCGAACTCATTACCAAACAATTTAATTAAATTTTTGTCCAAACTTTGGGGTTCACTTCATTAGCGGGTGGGTTTCTTTTCGTGCCGCAATATGGCAAAACTGCCATATTTTAATTGTTTTACACGCCGTTTTTACAATGGCGATGTACAATATACACAAAAATCGGAGTGCGGGCTTTTTACCCCGCTGAAGGAGGGAACACATTGGACGATGAAACCGGAACGATAACCGAACGCGGGCTTGCGGGGCTGCTTGCATCGGGCGATATGGCCCGCGCCTCGGTCATGCTCGAAAAGCTGCGCAGGCTGATGACGTGCTACCGCTGCGCAATAATGGAGGTAGAGACCAAGTTCCGCGTGCTCGACGCGCAGTTCTCCGCCCGTCACGAGCGCAACCCCATCGACACCATAAAGTCGAGGCTCAAATCTCCCGAGAGCATACTCGGAAAGCTCGAACGCAGGGGCCTTGAAAGGACGCTCGAATCGGTGGAGAGCAACCTCAACGACATAGCGGGCGTGCGCGTGATCTGTTCGTTCAAGGACGACATCTACACGCTTGCCGACTGCCTGCTGCAACAGGACGACGTGCGCCTCGTCAGCGCCAAGGACTACATAAAGAACCCCAAGCCCAACGGCTACCGCAGCCTGCACCTTATAATCGAGACGCCGATATTCCTGCCGGAAGAAAAGCGGCAGATGCGCGTGGAGGTGCAGTTGCGCACCATTGCCATGGAGTTCTGGGCAAATCTCGAACACAAGCTGCGCTACAAAAAGGACCTGCCTGAGGAGCTCGCCGCTTCCATTGCGGGCAGGCTGAGCGCGTGCGCCGAGCGCAGCGCCCTGCTCGACGACGAGATGGGCAGGATAAGGACCATTCTTGAGGGCGTGTGACCGCGCTTTTTTCCCGGCGCTCAGAGTTTTTGCGGGCAACGGCGGCGCAGCGGCGTTAAATTTCGTCTGCCCCTTTACAAATCGCGGCGGATATGATAATATATGTAATGTAAGGGCTGTGCTCACGGAGGTATGCAATGCAGCAGAACGTAATAAAATACACGGGCGACAACACCGAACTTTTCAGACGCGTCCCGGCGGAAAATCTCGACCCGGACGCGCGCATAATCGTGCCCGAAACGCACAACGCGATATTCATAAAGGACGGCATCCTGATGGATACGCTGAACAGCGGCAGTTACGAGGTGTTCGAGGATAAGTCGCGCAGGAAGTGCAAAAACAGCGCGGTGGAGGTAATCTACCTTTCAAAGACGGCGCGGCTGAAGGTCATGTGGGGCACCAAGACGCGCTTCGACTTCCGCGATCCCGAAACGGACGTGCCCGTAAAGCTGGGCGCACACGGCGAGTTCGAGGTGCAGATATCCAACCCGCGCAAGGCGTACATGGTGCTCATCGGCGCCGAGGATCAGTTCACCGTGCAGGACCTGAAAGAGCGGCTCTCCACCCGCATGATGAGCAAGGTGGAACCTGCCATAGCGCGCGCCATGCGCGAGGGCGGGATCTCATTCGACAGGGTAAGCGAGCACAAGGACGAGATCGCCCGCGCCGTGCTGCCCGAACTTTCCAAGATGTTCGAAGAGGACTACGGCCTTAAGATATTCTCGTTCACGATAGCCAGCGTGGTCATCTCCGACGAAGACATCGCCGCCATCCGCGCGGCCCGTGCCGAAGGCAGGGCAAACGCAGGCTTGTGCCCGCACTGCGGCGCGCCCTATTCCGCGGGCGACAAATTCTGTGCCGCGTGCGGCAGGCCCGTGGGCGGCAAACTCTGCAAAAAGTGCGGCAAACTCAACGACATCGGTGCAAAGTTCTGCTCCGACTGCGGTACAAAATTCTGAATTTTTAAGGGCGGCGGCATAAGTTTGGCCCCGCCCGCAGGAGATATCCATGGTAAATTCGCTTCTGGCAGTGCTTGAAACTTACGAAATAGTCATAATCGTCGTCGTTGCGGCGGCGTTCATAGGCGTAATAGTCGCGGCGCTAATCTTCCGCTCGAAGCGCAGGCGCACCGTCGACGAAACGGTGCTCGACAGCCGCGACGAGGTAAACGACAACGCCAACGCCGTAAAGGTGTTGCAGGCGCTTGCGGAGGGCAAGCCCGACATGCTCGAAAAACTTGCCGCTCTGTACGATTCGCTGCTCTACCTCACCCCCTCTGCGGAGGATGAGGTGGCGGTCATCGACGAAAAGATAAAAAACGCCCTCGGCGATATAAAGATAGAACTTTCAAAGACGCGCGGCGAAGAGGGCAGCGGCAAGGCGGAGAAGTACATCTCCGACATAAAAGTGCTGCTTGCCGAGCGCGAGATCTATACCCGCCGCTGATAACGCTGTAAAAGGGGAATGATATGTGGCCATTTAAGAGTAAATTCGATAAACTTAAACGTGAGGACGTGGTCGACGCCATCTGCAACCTTGAAAAGCAGGAGAGCGACCTCGAGTCCGCCATAGAGGAGCGCGCCCGCACCATAGAGGAGCTGCTTGCCAAGGGCAGGAAGGAGAGCAACCGCGAACTCAAGCTGTTCTACGCAAAAAAGATAACCACCCTGCGCGAGGAGAACCAGACGGACGTGCAGCGCGCGATGTACCTTATGTACAACACCAAGCTGCTGCGCAAGCTCAAGACCACCATCGACGACAACGAGTTCTTCGTAAGGACGGGCAAGGTGTCGCTGGGCAACCTGCTCGCCGACCAGAAGGGCCTGGCGCAGTTTCTCAACAAGGCGCTGGGCACCAAGGTGCGCAGCGAACAGGTGCTCACCGCCGCCGACGATACGTGGAACGAGGTGCAGAGCGGCTACGAGGCAAACGAGCGCATCTACGGCGTAAACGAGCACGACGACGAACTGCTCGCCATGTTCGAAACGGGCGAACAGCTCGAAGGCGAGCTGCAAAGCGACGGCGCGGCCGAAGAGCAGAAGCAGGCGGACGCCGATAGGGGCGAAAATTGAAGCGGCACTATGCCGCAATCAAGGTGATGTATGGGCATTTTCAAGAGCCGTGAACAGCGCGAGCTGGAACAAAAACAGCTCATAAAGCGCACCGTGTATAACATGAACAAACAGATAGAGGCGCTCGAAGAGCAGAAGAAGTCGTTTGCCGAAAAGGCGACGCGCGCAAAGGCCAACGGGCTGGACGCCCAGTACGAGCTCGCCATAACGGGTTACCGCCTTACTCTGCTGCAGCAGAAGCGCGCGCAGGAGATGCTGCTCAACTTCGAGATCACCTCCCAGCTCAAGGATATGGCGCTCATGACAAAGCAGTTCCTCGGAGGAATGAGCGCGCTGAGCACCCAGATGTCCAGGCTTGCCGACGGCAGCGACTTCGAGCGAATAAGCCGTCAGTTCAAAGAGGCGATGAACAAGGCGCAGGGCCAGGCAGAACAGATGGAAAATTTCATGCAGGACAGCCGCACCGCCTTTAAGGGCGCGGCGGAGGGCGCCGTGACGGACGAGGCGGAGCTCGAGCGCATCACAGAGGAGCGCGCGGCTTCGGGCGAGTTCTCCGACGACGCGGTAGACAGGGAGATAGAGCAGCTCCGAAAGAAGATCGAAGCGCAGATATAGCCGTTTTAACGGCCTGTGAGGTATAACTTGAAGGAGAGGACAGTCAGCCCCGTATTCTGTGAAACGTGCGGCGGCCCGCTCGAATATGAAGGCGACGGAACGCATGCCCGCTGCCCGTATTGCGGCAACAACTACAACTTCGGCGGCGGAATGAATTACTCGCTGTCGCTTGCGCTCAGCCGTGCGGGCGCCATGCGCCTGGGCTGCGACTTCGAAGGCGCGGCGCTGGAATATAAACTGATAACCGACCGTAACCCGGACTGTGCCGAGGCGTGGTGGGGGCTTGCGCTGTGCAACTATGGCGTGGAATACATACCCTCGGCGGAGGGCGGCAGGCTGCCCACCTTCCGCAAACTGCTTAAAACGGGCATACTTGCCGATGAATATTACCAAAGGGCGGTAGCCTGCGCCGCCGACGAGCAGGCGCAGTCCTACAGGGCCAAGGCGGAGGAGATAGAAAGGTTGCAGTCGGAGGCGGCTGCACGCATGCAGTGGGGCAGGCGGTGCGACGTGTTCATCTGCTGCCGCAGGGGCCGGGAGGAGGACGAGGCCGCCCGCAGGCTGTACGGCGTGCTCGCCGGCCGCGGGCTGAACGTGTTCTGCCCCGAGTACAGTCTTAAAGGACTTGCCGAGCGCGACTATGAACCGGAGGTGTTCGCCGCGCTGTACAGGTGCCGCTACTTTATTCTTATATCCTTCGGCGGGGACGACGCCCGCGTTAAAAATCAGTACACGCGCTTCGGCGAGCGGCTGTATGCCGAGCGCCTGTACAACGCGTGCTGCGCTATATATTCGGGCGACGGCGCCCGGTTGCCCCCGTTCGTGCGCGGCAACGCCGTCCGGACGGAAGATTACCCCGCGGGCGGCTGCGAGGAGCAGGTCGCCGACAATATCGCCGCAATACTCGGGCACGGCGCGTACCGAAAAGAGGTTTCCGATAGCGCAGGCAAAGCCTCGGGCGAGGCTCTCAACGATATACTGCTCGAGGGCAGGCTGGCGTTGGAGGGCGGCAGTTTCGTGCGCGCGGCGGCGGCTTACAGCAGGGCCATCGAACTCGACGGCGACTGCGGCGAGGCCTGGCTGGGCGCGCTGCTTGCCGAACTCGAAGTGAAAAAACTTACCAACTCAAAAAAGTTTGCGCAGGAGCTGTGCAACAAGCTGTGGGCTTCGGGCACCACCGTCGCCGAGTGCGACAGAAGGCTGGCCGCCAACGAGCACATAGTCTACGCGCTCTCCTCGCCGTACTATAAAAACGCGGCAAAATACGCCACTTCCGCGGCGGCGCGCATCCTCTCTGAGGCGCGCGTAAAGGTCGTCGAGATGGCCGATAAGTGCAACGCCGCGCTCAAACTTTGCAGACGCGACTGTATAAACGCCGCCGCGCGCGCACAGGGCGGGACATACGCCCGTAAAATGCGGCGCGAACCCGGTTTGGACGAAGCCGCCATCTCCGCGATAGCCGGCGCCGCCGCGGGCAGCCTTATAGGCGGCTTTCTCGGCAGGCGGATGCGGCGCGAACCCAGGCTGCGTTTCCGTCCGCGCGGGCCGTGGCGCAGAAGGTGATCCGCCCCTTTCCGGGCGCGTAAAACATTACAGGAAAACAAGATGCAGAACTTTGTGCTCAACTGCCAGACGTGCGGCGGGCCGTTGCAGTATTCCCCCGACGGGCTTACTGCCGTCTGCCCCTACTGCGGCAATAAATACAACTTTGCGGGCGCCAAGTCAGAGGCGCTCTCGCTTGCGCTTAACCGTGCGGGCGCGTTGCGCATAGCCTGCGACTTCGACGGCGCCATACGCGAATATAAGCTGATAACCGACCGCAACCCCGGCGATTCCGAGGCGTGGTGGGGGCTTGCGCTCAGCAAGTACGGCATAGAGTACGTGCGCGATTCCCGCACGGGGCAGCTCGTGCCCACCTGCCGCAGGACGGTGTCGGGCAGCATACTTTCAGACGAATACTTTCTGAATGCGGTAAAGCATGCAAGCCCGGCACAGGCCGAGAGCTATAAAAAGCGCGCCGCCGTGATAGACAGGCTGCAGCAGGCCATAAAGCGCAGGATGGCGGACGAACAGGATTTCGACGTGTTCCTCAGCTTCCGCTCCTCCGACGCCGACGGCAACCCCACGCGCGAGCGAACAATAGCCCGCCGCATATATGACGAACTCACCCGCCGCGGCATAAGGACGTTCTTTTCCGAAGTCACCTTAAAGGAGCGGCTGGGCGAGGACTTCGAGCCCATAATCTACAAGGCGCTTTACAGTTGCAAGTTCTTCGTGCTCATCGCGTGCAGCGTTGAAAACATCAACTCCCCGTGGGTGAAGAACGAATGGTCGCGCTTCCGCGACCGCGAAGAGGAGGAGCACCTCTCGGGCGCGTGCTGCGCGGTATTCGGCGGCATTTCGGCAAACGATCTCCCGCCCTTTCTGCGTTCGCGCCAGGGCATCGACCTGAAAAAGTACCCCGCGGGCGGCTATGAGATAGAACTTGCCGACGGCATACAGAGCCGTTTCTTTCCGGGCGGCGCGGCGCGCGGGCGCGCGTCCGCTCCCCCTTCCGCGCTGCTCATGCGCGCGCAGCAGGACCTTTCTGCGGAACTGTTCGAAAGCGCGCACACCAAGTTTTTGCAGGTGATAGATGCCTCGCCCGACTGCGGCGAGGCGTGGTGGGGCTGCTTTCTGGCCGAACACAATGCCTCGGGCGCGGGGCTTGCGGCGCAGAACATCACTTACGAGGACGCGCTCTCGCTCAAAAACGACCGCTGCCTCAAAAACGCCGAACTTTACGGCGACGGCGCTCTGCGCGACAAGGTGGCGTCCTTCCGCAAGATGTGCGCGTTCAGATGCAACGAACTGGCCGCCGAGAGCAATTCAAAGCTGCGTTCGCTCACGGGGCAGCTGAGCGCCCTCGCCGCAGAAAGGAAGAAGCTTGCCGCCGAGCGCGAACGCGAGTTTTCGCGGCTGGAGCGCGACCGCAAGACGGCGGCCTCAAAGCCCGGCAAGCTGGGTCTTCTAATGATATTCCCCGCCGTATTCTTCCTGCTCATGTTCGGCATAATGGGCTTCGCGCTCGAAGAGGAGATATTCTGGTACATGGCCGCCGGCATGACGGCGATGTGCCTGTTCGCGGGGCTGATGTCCTATTTCGGCATGAAGCACAACGCGTCTTCGGCGGCGGAGCGCATACCGCAGCGCGAACGCAAACTCGAAGAGACCGACGCGCGGCTGGACGCCATGACTGCAGAGCGCGAAAAGCTGGAGCGCAGCGCGGACGAATGTAAGCGCCGCGCCGAGGCCTTCAGAAACGTATTCAGAAACTGAACGCGGAGGCACTATGGATAACCTCAACGTGACTATGCTCAACGACCAATTCAATATGTACTATGCCGTGGCGAAGCGCGCATACGAGGTGGGCAACGGCGCGCTGGCAAAGCGCAGCTACATGCTCGCCGCCGACACATTGTTAAAACTTGCGAAAGTGTCTTCGCCCAAGCTGAAACAGGCCAGGCTCGAGCGGGCAAAGCGGCTTTTACAGATAGCCGACGGCATAGGCGCGGCGGTGGAGCGCAAGACCATCCCCGCAGGCAGCGACGACGATGAAGAGCAGGGCAGGGAGTGGGCCGCCGCCGAGGTGCCGGACGTGCATTTTTCGGACATAGCCGGCCTCGACGACGTAAAAAAGGCCATAACCGTGCGCATGATCAACCCTGTAAAGTATCCCGAAAAATACAAACTTTACAACAAAAAGTCGGGCGGCGGCGTACTGCTGTTCGGACCTCCCGGCACCGGCAAGACGATGATAGCCCGCGCCATAGCCTGCGAGGTGGGCGCAAAGTTCTATGTAATAAAGGGTTCGGACATAGTGAGCAAGTGGGTGGGCGAATCGGAGCGCAACATACAGTCGTTGTTCAAAACGGCGCGCGCCGACAAGCTCGCCATAATATTCATAGACGAAATGGACTCCCTGCTCGGCAGGCGCGGCGAAGACACGCACAACGACAGGCGCGTGAACGAGTTTCTGCAGCAGATAGACGGCTTTGCCGGCAAGGCGCCAAATCTTTTGCTGCTCGGCGCCACAAACCGTCCGTGGGATATCGACGGCGCCGCTCTCCGTCCGGGCAGGTTCTCGCAGAAGATATACGTCCCTCTGCCGGACGCTCCCGCGCGTGAGTTCATGTTCAACAAGTCGCTCAAAGGCGCCCCCGTGGCGGACGACGTAAGCGTAGGGGAGCTGGTCTCTCTCACCGAAGGCTATTCGGGCGCAGATATAGAGGAGGTGTGCGACCGCGCCAAAGAGGACCCGCTGCTGCGCTCTATAAGTACCGATTCGGTGGTGCAGGTGAGCCGCGCCGATTTCCTCGCCGCAATAAAGGCGGTGCCGCCCTCCGTCTCCGAAGAGGAGGTAAAGAGGTTCGAACGTTTCATCCAAACGGGCGAATGATCGCGGCATATTCCGCAGCCGATGCGGAAGACATATAGTGTATTCTGTTCTTTTGAAAGGTGAAATTTTATGATGAAATGTCCCACTTGCGGCGGCGAGTGTGCCCTCGAACAGGACGGCGCCGTTCAGACGTGGCGCTGCACCTGCTGCGACAACGTATATAAAGTGAACAGGGGAGAATCTCTGCAGCCCGAAGCCCCCGTGCGCTCAGACCGCGGCGTCAAAGCCGCACAGCCGCCCGTCCGCGGCGCGAACGAGGCGCAGGCCCCCGCCCGAGGCGAGAAGAAGGAGCTGAGCGGCGATGAGATCTTTTCGCGCTGCATAGACAGCGTGGCCGAGGTGCGCGCCCGCCGCGGCAACACGGTATTTTCAGGCTCCGCCTATGCATTCAGGTCGGGATATGCCATAACCAACGCCCATGTTGTGGCGGAAGGCGGCAACCCTGCCGACAGGGTAGAGATGTTTGCCTGCGGCAGAAGTTTTACCGCCGATATAGTTGCGCTCGGCAGCCGCTATCCCGAAAAGGAGGATCTGGCGCTGCTCCGCCTTCACGGCGCGCCCGCGGCGTTCAGGTCCGTGCGCTTTGCCGACGTCGCTTCGCTCAAAAACGGTCAGGCGGTGTATGTGATAGGCAATTCGCTGGGCGGCGGCACGTGCATAACCGCGGGCATAATCTCCGATAAACGCCGCACGGTGGAGGGCAAGCCCAGGCTGATGACCGACTGCGCCGTCAATCGCGGCAACTCCGGCGGGCCTGTGTTCGACGCCTACGGCTGCGTCGTGGGCACGATAGTTTCCGTGACGACCACGGCGGAGGGCATGAACTATGCCATCCCCGCCGACGTCGTAAAAAAATTCATTTCGCGCACAGAGATCTGATTTCTGCTGTATGCTCGCAGAAAAATCGCACAAAAACAGCGCCCCGCCGCGGCTATGCCGCGGCGGGGTTTCTGCTGTGTGCCCTTAAATGCGGCAGCGGCATATTATATCGGGTGGGAAACGCGCCGCACGGTGAAAACGGCCGCAAATTTATTTCACACAAATTTAACGGCAGGCCTATTGACAGTGCATGCGGGCGGTTATATAATATAGGTGAAATTATTTAATAGCTAAAAATTATTAACGGCATTGTCGTATCCTGTCGACGGTGCGGGGAGGACTTATGGCTGAAAACGTTGCTACGAAAGAAGTTGCGGCAAACGACGACGAATTTGTAAAGTTTACCGACGTCTGTAAGCACTACAAGATGGGCGAAAATATAATAAAGGCGGCAAACGGCGTGAATTTCACCATCAGAAAGGGTGAATTCTGCGTAATAGTCGGCCCCTCGGGCGCGGGCAAGACCACCGTTCTGAACATGCTCGGCGGCATGGACAGCGTTACCTCGGGCGAGATCCTCGTCGACGGCGTGCGCGTGAGCGACTTCAAGGAAAAGCAGCTCACCGAATACCGCCGTCACGACGTGGGCTTCGTTTTCCAGTTCTACAACCTCATCCAGAACCTCACCGCGCTCGAAAACGTGGAGATCGCCTCGGAGATATGCCGCGACCCGCTCGACGCCGTGCAGACCCTGAAGGAGGTGGGGCTCGAGGACCGCATGACCAACTTCCCCGCCCAGCTTTCGGGCGGCGAACAGCAGAGGGTGTCCATCGCCCGCGCGATAGCAAAGAACCCAAAGCTGCTGCTCTGCGACGAGCCCACCGGCGCGCTTGACTACGAGACGGGCAAGAACATCTTAAAGCTGCTGCACGATGTCTGCCGCAACAACCACAAGACGGTAATAGTAATCACCCACAACTCCGCCATCACGCAGATGGCAGACAGGGTGATACACATAAAGAACGGCACCGTGGTGGGCGAAGAGGTGAACGCCGAACCCATGGACGTATCTCTGATAGAGTGGTAAGCGCCTCCGGCAACTAATCACCCATCGCGCTGCCTCCGGCAGCCCATCACTAATCACTTATCACTTATCACCCATCGCGCTGCCTCCGGCAGCCCATCACTCATAACTCATGACTATCGCTCTTTCCGCAGGTTGAATATGAAAAAATTCACTAAAAACATAGTCAAAGAATTCAAGAAGAGCTTCGGCAGGTTCCTCGCCATAATGGCTATAATCGCGCTCGGCGTGGGCTTTCTTATAGGCGTTTCGCAGGCCACGCCCGACATGAAGACTTCCATGTCCGGCTATCTGTACGCGGAAAACGCCTACGACGTCGACGTAAAGGCGACCTATGGGCTCACCATGTCCGATATCGGCAGTATAGCCGCCGTCACAGACGACGACGGCGATGAGGTCGTGTCTGCGTATATGCCCGTCGTCACCAGCTCGGTCATGGCGTCCGTAGACGGCGCAAAGGAGAGCGCGGTCAACCTCATCGGCCTCGATTTTTCCGTCGTCACGGCGGAAAATGCCGAAGACAACGCAAATTACCTCAACCACCTCACCCTGCTCGAGGGCGAGTTCCCGCACGAGGGCTGCACCGATGCCGACGGCAACGAGGTGCCGCTTGCGCAGCAGGTGGTCGCCGAACGCCCCAACAACTATTTCGAGGACGTGGACATAGGCGACAAGGTAGTCATATCAGATGACCTGACCACCGCCAACAGCACCTACGGCGACATCTATCCGCAGAGGGAGCTTACGGTGGTGGGCATAGTTTCATCGCCGGACTACTACTATAAGGACGGGCGCGAAGTGACCACCGTGGGCACGGGCGTCGTCAGCCTCGTGATCTACGGCAACTATTCGGTGAGCGCGCAGACGGACGAGGAGAGCGGCGAAACGGTATATGTAGCCGACACCGAAAATAACGTATACGACCTGCACAAGTCGGCCGCCACGCCCTTCAGCGTGCTCAACATGGAGCTGCTCGGCCCCATCCGCGGGGATACCGTGCTCTATACCGACCTGTGGGTGAGCATAAAGGGTGCGAAAGATCACGAACATTTTTACGCGGACTACAAGGATCACATAACGCAGAATGCGGAATATATCGCTTCGCGCGGCGACGAGATAAACGCCTCCGTCAACGCCGCCATAGAGGAGGCTGCGGGCAACCCCCTCGTAGGGTCGATGTTGCAGCCGATGGTCGGCGGGGCAGGCTGGTACGTTCTTGACAGGGCAAGCACCAACGTGAGCTACGTCAGCTTCGACATGAACGTCGAAAAGGTGGAGGACATAGCGGGCATATTCCCCATATTCTTCATAGTGGTCGCGGCGCTCGTTGCGCTCACCTCGATGACAAAGATGGTCGAAGAGGACCGCATGCAGATAGGCACGCTCAAGGCGCTGGGGTATAACGAGGGCACCATAATGTCCAAATACCTCATCTATTGTTCGCTGGCGTGCATCATCGGCGTGGTGGTGGGCATCCTGCTCGGCTTCTCGATAATGCCAACGATATTCTGGAACGCCTACAAAACGATGTATTACCTGCCATCGCTCTATCTCGGTTTCTCGTGGTGGCTGGCGCTGGCGGTGGTATTCGGCTCGCTGGCGCTCACAATAGCGGTCACGGTGTTTGCCTGCCGCACCACCACAAAGGAAAAGCCCTCCGTGCTCATGCAGCCCAAGGCCCCTAAGCCCGGCAAACGCATACTGCTCGAACGCTGTACTCCCGTGTGGAAGCGCATAAAGTTCAAGTGGAAGGCCACCATCCGCAACATATTCCGCTATAAAAAGAACATGGTGCTCACCATAATCTCCGTGCTCGGCTGCACGGCGCTGATGCTCACCGGCTTCGGCCTGGGAGACAGCGTGGAGCAGGTGACGACGGAACAGTACGGCGACATCATGCTCTACGACACGATAATCACCCACACTTCCTCGCAGGAAGGCGGCGGAGAACTCGAAAGCTACCTTTCGGAGGCCGGCGAGGAAAACTACCTCGACGTCTACTCGGAAAACGGCCAGCTCGAAACAGGCGATTCCTCGCGCGAGTCGGTGGATATGTACCTTGTGGAAAACGAGCGGTTTTCCGACTTCGTAAGCCTGCACTACCGCCGCTCCGGCAATGCGATAGACGTTGAGCGCGAAGGAATAATAATCCCCGAAAACATTGCCATAGTCTACGACCTCGAAGCGGGCGACAAGGTCACCTACGTCACTGCGGACAGAGTTTCGCTCGAGCTTGAAATTTCCGCCGTGTGCGAAAATTACACCGGATCTGTCGTGTATATGAGCGGCGATAATTTCCGCAGCGCGGTTGAGGCGGCGGGCGGCACTGCCGATACCTCGCCGAACACCTACCTCGTGAAATACGGCTACGGCAGCGACGAGGCGGCAATGAATGCCGATGCAGAAGATCTGCTCTCCGATATGTCGGTGACGGGCGTGGAGTTCGCCTATACTACCATCCGCTCGTTCGACGCACTCAACGAGACGATGAGCTTCGTCATTCTCATTCTCGTCGTGTCGGCGGGCGCCCTTGCGGCGATAGTGCTGTATAACCTCACCAATATAAATATCGACGAGCGCCGCAAGGAGATAGCCACGCTGCGCGTGCTCGGCTACACCAGGTGGGAGGTGGCGGGCTATATCTACCGCGAAAGCGCCATACTTACCATAGTCGGCGCGCTGTTCGGCCTTCTGGGCGGCTGGCTGCTGCACATGTTCATAGCGGGCAGGGTAAACAGCGTGCTCATGATGTTCGTGCCCAAGATACTGCCTTTGAGTTTCCTGTGGTCGTTCATCATAACGCTCGGCTTTGCCGTTGTGGTATATGCGTTCATGCTGATAAAGCTGAACAGGATAGATATGGCCGAATCCCTCAAATCCAACGAGTGATCCGGGTTGTAAGCACAGGAAGAAGATATGGATAAAATATCGTTGCGCGAGGCTTTCATAGCCCAGCTGTGGCGCATGTATAAACTTGATATAATGCTGTATCTGCGCGAATTTCTGGTCGGTGAGACGGCGGCGCTGGAATACATTGCCACGCAGCCTGCGCCGTGCACGCCTTCGGAGATAAGCGATTCGATGCGCGTCAGCCGCGCGCGCACTGCAAACGTGCTGCGCTCCCTGCGCGAAAAGGGGTACGTGGATATGCGCACCGACGAGGACGACAGGCGCAGAGTGAACGTCACAGTTACCGACGAGGGCCTGAAATGCCTTGCCGAAAAACATGAGTTCCTTGCCGATTACTTCGATATGTATATCGGGGAGATAGGCGAAGAGAATGCGGGCAGGATGACGGAGCTTTTGAAACTTACGGCCGACTGCGCCCCGTCGCTCATGGAGCGCATAATGCGGGAAAGGAATGCATAAAAAAAGGGGGCGCGGTTTTCAAAGCCGCGCCCTCTGGTCTTTATCTGTGCGCACGCTCTACGCGGTCGTCGGACGAAAGGCGGAGTCCGTGCCCCGTTATGATGGGGGAGATTATCAGCCAGATCGCCGCAACCGCGATTATTACATACAGCGCAATGGCGCCCGCAGTGCGGGGGCCGGCAAATATCCAGCTCACAAGATTGAAGTCGAATATGCCGTAGAGGCCCCAGTTGAGCGCGCCTATAATGCACAGAATATAGGCAATAAAGTTGGCAATTATCATAAACCACTCTCCTTGCAAATAAGTATGGCGCAAACTCGCCTTATTATGCGCCGCGCGTGTTGCAATCGCGCATGAACTGTGGTAAACTAAGAGTATGGACGAAAGAAACGACGGTCTTACCGATAAAAAACTTGCCCTTTTAACGGGTCGCGACTTCTGGAATTCCAACGCATGCGAAGAGATGGGCATACCATCAGTGCGCTTCTCCGACGGCCCCCACGGCCTGCGAGTCCAGGCGGAACAGGCTTCCGACAACCTCGGGCTGGAGGGCGCCGTGCCCGCCACCTGCTTCCCCACTCTTGCGGCGCTGGGTTGCTCGTGGGATGCGGAACTTGCCCGCGGCATGGGCGAACGCCTCGGCGAGGAGGCGGCGGGCTTCGGCGTGAACGTGCTGCTCGGCCCCGGCGTCAACTTAAAGCGCAATCCGCTGTGCGGCAGGAACTTCGAATACCTTTCGGAGGACGAGTTGCTCGCGGGAACGCTTGCGGCGGAATATATCCGCGGCGTGCAGAGCAAGGGCGTTGCATGCTGCGTAAAGCACTTTGCCGTAAACAGCCGCGAGTTCGCGCGCACGGTGGTCTCTTCCGAGGTCTCCGAACGCGCCCTGCGCGAGGTGTACCTCGCCCCGTTCGAGCGCGCCGTAAAGGCGGGAGCAGGCGCCGTGATGACGGCATATAACAGGGTGAACGGCGTGTACTGTTCGCAAAACGAGCAGCTTATAACGGGCATACTGCGCGGCGAATGGGGATTCGACGGCATAGTCGTCTCCGACTGGACGGGCACATACGACCGCGCCGCGGGCGTGCGCGCGGGTGAGGACATCGAGATGCCCTCGTGCAGGTTCACCGTCGACGAGCTTAAAAAGGCGATAGCCGAAGGCAGGCTCGCCGAGGCGGAGGCCGACGCCTGCGCAGAGCGCATCGGCCGCTTTGCGTGCAGGTACGCAAATACCGGGCGGCGCGTCTTCGACCCCGCCGAACACCTCGCGTTCGCGCGTGAGGCTGCAAAAAAGTGTGCGGTGCTGCTCAAAAACGAGGGCGCGCTGCCTATAAATAAGGGTGCCTCCGTGGCGGTGCTCGGCGCGCTTGCCGAGCGGCCGCATATCCAGGGCGGCGGCTCTTCGCACGTAAACGCGCAGGTGGTGGACGACGTTATACACTGCCTCAGCGAAAAGTTCGTGGTCACGGCGTGCGCCGAAGGCTACCGGACCGACGGCAGACCCTCGAAGCGCCTGCTTGAAAGGGCGCTTGCCGCCGCAAAGACGGCGGAACACGTGGTGCTGTTCATGGGGCTTACCGAAAACGACGACGCCGAGGGCGGCGACAGGAAGGACATGTTCCTGCCCGAATGCCAGACCGTCCTGCTCAACGTCCTTGCCGCCGCGGGCATACGCCCTGCGGTGGTTCTGTGCGCGGGTTCTGCGGTAGATACCTCGTGGGACGGGCTGTGCTCGGCGGTGCTCTATCTTCCGCTCACGGGCGCGGGTACGGGCGGCGCGCTCGCCGACCTTCTGTGCGGCGACAGCGTGCCCTGCGGCAAACTCGCCCAGACATTCCCGCTGCGTTACGAGGACGTTGCCTGCGCGCAGAGCTACTCAAAAGACCCCTATATATGCCGCCACAAAGAGGATATCTTCGTGGGCTACCGCTGGTTCGACGCGGCTGGACTGCCCGTAAAATATCCGTTCGGCCACGGGCTTTCCTATGCCTCGTTCGAATATTCCCGCCTCTCCGCAACCGAGAGCGGCGTGGCGTTCAGGGTAAAGAATACCGGCGGAGTTGCCGCCACCGAGGTGGCACAGGTGTATGTGTCGCAGCCGGACAGCGGACATGCGGTGGCCGTGCGCAAACTGCTCGGCTTTGCAAAGGTCACGCTGGCCCCGGGCGAGGAACAGGCGGTATTCGTGCCGATCGACAGGCAGGCGCTGGCCATTTACAGCGAAGAGGACGGCGGGTTCGTCACCTACGCGGGCAGATACGGCATAGCCGTGGGTTCGTCCTCGCGCGATCTGCGCCTGCACGGAGAGATGAATGTAAACGGCGCGCAGCCTCTGCGCCCGGGCGAGGGAGCGGAGCAGCGCCGCAGGATAATAATGCAGGTAAAGAGCGACACCCCCTCCGCCCCCGCAAAGGAGCGCGGCAGGATAACGGTGAACATGTACACTCCGCTGACCGACTTGAAGCGCGCGCGCGGGCTGTGCGGCAGGCTGATATACCGCATAGCCGATATGTACTGCACATCCAAAAAACAGACGGCTCTGCTCACATTCAGGTACCTGACCGTGCGTTCGGCCATGCAGTTCGCGCAGTTCAACCTCGCGCAGGCGCACGGCTTCATCGATATATGCAACGGCAGGTTCTTCAAAGGCCTCAAAAAGATAATTACCAAGCGGGAGGAATAGCATGAGGGCTGCAATATATGGCGCCGGCGCCATGGGCACGGTGCTCGGCGCCTGCATAACCAAAAACGGCGGGCAGATAGACCTTGTCTCGCGCAATAAAGAGCACATCGCCGCGCTGAGATCGGGCGGCGCGCACATCTGCGGCGAGGCGGACTTCACCGTGCCCGTGAGCGCGCTGTTGCCCGAAGAGATGGAGGGCAGGTACGATATTATCCTGCTGATGACAAAGCAGCGGGGCAACGGGGATATCCTCCGCTTCCTGCTGCCGCACATAGCAGAGGGCGGCATGGTGTGCACAATGCAGAACGGCCTGCCCGAACCCTCGGTGGCGGACGTCGTCGGCGAAGAGCGCTGCTGCGGCTGCGCCGTCTCGTGGGGAGCGACATTCCTGGGCAGGGGCGAAGCGCGCCTGACCACAAGGACGGATGCGCTGGAATTCGCGTTGGGCACGCTCTATCGCAACGGCGAAAAGCTGGGCGCGGTGGCAGATCTGCTCTCGCTCATGGGCAAGGTCACGGTGGAGGATAATTTCATCGGCGCGCGCTGGTCTAAGCTCACCATAAACTGCGCCTTTTCGGGCGTTTCGGCGCTCACGGGCTACACCTTCGGCCAGATCTGCGACGACAGGTATGCCCGCAAAGTTGCCCAGGCGGTGCTCAAAGAGTGCTTCGACGTGGCTGTGGCGTGCGGCATAAAGCCCGCCCCGGTGCAGGGGCACAACGTCGCCGCCATACTCGGCTACCGCGGCGCGTTCAAAAAGTGGCTGTCATACCACATAATTCCCGTGGCGATGAAAAAGCACCGCGAAATAATCTCGGGCATGTACTGCGACCTCAGCGCGGGCAGGCCGTGCGAGATAGATTTCATAAACGGCGTCGCGGCGGACTACGGCAGAAGGGTGTGCCGCCCCGCCACGCTCAACGAGCTCATCGTCTCCTCCGTGCACGAGATAGAGCGCGGCGAGCGGGCGATAACTCCCGATAATCTCAAAATATTCGAAAAATACGTATAAATTTTCATAATAAGGGGTAAATCACACGGGTATATGCTTGCAAAAGGCGTATCGCGGTGTTATAATCTGTATAATTATACAGTTGCCCCGAAGGGGTATCATGGAGGACATATTCTATCCTTCGGCAGACGGCAAACACACCGTTCATGCCGTGATATGGCGGCCCGAGGGCAGACCGCGGGCGGTATTGCAGATAATACACGGAATGGAGGAGTACGCCGCGCGCTACGACGGCTTTGCCCGTGCCGCGGCGGAACGCGGCATACTCGTGTGCGCAGAGGATCACCTCGGCCACGGGCTCACCGCAGGCGAGGGCGAACTCGGGCACTTCCCCAAGGGCGGCGACGAGCTGGTGCTCGCCGATATCCGCACTCTCACTCTCAAAGCAAAGGAGCTTGCGCCCGGCGCGCCGGCAATCATAATGGGGCACAGCATGGGCTCGTTCTTCTGCCGCGTATATATCTCCCGCTTCGGGCGGGAGCTTGCGGGCGCCGTGATAATGGGCACGGGCTATAAGGGCGCGATCACCCTGGGCGCGGGCAAGCTGGTCAGCGGGCTGCTCGGCGGGTTGCGCGGCCGCGGCAAAAAGAGCGGGCTGGTGCAAAAACTTGCTTTCGGCGCCTACAACAGGCGCTTTGCGCCCGAAAGGACGCCCTGCGACTGGCTCTCCGCCGACGAGGGCAACGTGGACAGGTACATCGCCGACGGACTGTGCGGCTTCGGCTTTACTTACGGCGGCTATTCGGGGCTGTTTGCCATAATTGCAAAGGCGTGCGCCAAAAAGACGTTTTCCTCGACGCCGCAGGAGCTGCCTCTTTACATCGTCTCGGGCGGGGACGACCCCGTGGGCGACTACGGCAGGGGCGTGCGCAAGGTGTGCGACATGTATAAAAGGGCGGGGCTCGAACCGCGGCTCAAGCTGTATGAGGGCGCCCGCCACGAGATACTCAACGATTTTTGCAGGGAGGAGGCGACGGCCGACCTGCTCGCATTCATCGATGACTGCATCGGCTGACCGCGCATACGAGGCTTATACATGGTTGAAAGATGGGAAATAACTATACCTCAGCTCACTGGCGGGCGCACGCGCAGGGCGTACGTGTATCTGCCCACGGGATATGAGGAGGGCGACGGGCGCTATCCCGTCATGTACATGTTCGACGGGCACAACCTGTTCTCCGACGAGGAGGCCACCTTCGGCAAGAGCTGGGGGCTTTCGGACTACCTCGACTACACCGACACGCAGCTCATAATCGCCGCGGTGGAGTGCGATACGGTGGGCAACGGCAGGCTGGAGGAGTATTCTCCTCTGAACTTCACCCTGCCCGACGGCACCTTTATCCGCGGCAGGGGCAAAAAATACATGGACTGGCTGGTTGGCGAATTCAAGCCCTTCATCGACGCCGGTTTCCGCACCCTGCCCGACAGGCTGAATACCGCGATAGGCGGCAGCTCGATGGGCGGGCTGATGACGCTGTATGCGCTGGCCGCGTACGGCAAATATTTTTCGCGCGGGGCGGCGCTCTCGCCCAGCTTGTGGGTGGGCGGCGGCATCCCGCCGTTTTTGCAGCGGGCGAAGTTCGGCAGACCCACGCAGCTGTACATGGACTACGGCAGCCGCGAATTTGCCAATCACGAAGGGCAGCGCGCGCTGTTCGCGCACATAACGGGCGACCTGATAAGAAAGGGTGTGTTCGTCACCTCGCGCATAGTGCCCTACGGCACCCACAGCGAGGCCTCGTGGGAAAAGCAGGTGCCGGTGTTCATGCGCGTGCTCGGATTCTGATGCGTTCGCCGCACAGGCGCCGTATTTGATTTATGCAATAACTTTCTGGCGGGGATATCATGGAAATTTCCTACGGAAAATTTTATAGCGGCAGCCTGGGCAGGGACATGGAATACAAGGTCTACGGCACAAGGGGCAAGCCGGTGCTCATAATCCCCTGCCAGTGCGGGCGGTTTTACGAGTTCGAGGACCTCGGCATGCTCAAAGTGTATGCGCCATACATCCATTCGGGCCGCATACAGGTGTTCACTGTGGACAGCCCCGACGGCGAATCGCTGTTCGCCAAAGGCGACCCGCGCGCCCGCACCGAACGCTACGAGGCGTGGATAAACTACGCCGTGCGCGAGGCCGTCCCGCACTTCTCCGATATAAACATGCGCGCAAACGGCTGGCGCATACGCTTCATGGTGTGCGGCCTCAGCCTGGGTGCGCTGCACGCCGCCAACCTGTTTTTCCGCTTTCCCGAACAGTTCGACGCGCTCATGTGCCTGAGCGGGATATATTCGATGGAGTACATCTTCGGCGATTATCACGACGACATAACTTACAACAATTCGCCTCAGCAGTTCATTGCGGGGATGCCCGCAGACCACCCCTATATCGCGCAATACAATGCCCGCCGCATAGTGCTGTGCGTGGGCCGCGGCGCCTGGGAGAACGAGACGCTGGAAAGCACTCTGTATTTTGCGCGCGTGCTCAAAGAAAAGGGCATTGAGGCGTGGGCGGACATCTGGGGCGTCGACAGCCGCCACGACTGGGACTGGTGGTCCGCGCAGGCATCTTATTTCCTGCCGCGGCTGCTCGACTATTAAAAGGGCGGCATGTATGCCGTATTCAATGCGATAACGGCGCCTCTGAGGGCGCCTTTTCGGGAGAAAAAATATGAAAAATTTTATCTTTGTTTCGCCTAACTTTCCCACCAACTATTACAGGTTCTGCCGCGAGCTTCTTAAAAACGGCTTCAATGTGCTGGGCATAGGCGACTGTCCCTACGAGGCGCTTGCACCCGAAGTGAAGGACAGTCTAACCGAATATTACAGAGTGAGCACGCTGGAAAATTACGACGAGGTCTACCGCGGCGCGGCATACTATGCGTTCAGGTACGGCAAGATCGATTTTATCGAAAGCAACAACGAATACTGGCTGGAACAGGACGCGCGGCTGCGCACCGACTTCAATGTGAACAGCGGCTTCCATACGGCGGACATGCCGCGCGTAAAGCGCAAGTCGCGCATGAAAGAGTACTACAAAAAGGCGGGCGTCGTAACTGCGGCGTACTGCATGGCTGACGACTTGGAAACGTGCAGAAAGTTCATTTCCGAATACGGATATCCCGTAATAGTCAAGCCCGACAACGGCGTGGGCGCCAACGACACTTTCAGGCTGGGCTGCGATGCCGACCTCGAAGAGTTCTTTGCGGTAAAACCGCCCGTCGATTATATAATGGAGGAATATGTCGAGGCGGAGGTCAACTCCTACGACGCCGTCATAGACAGCCGCGGCGAGCCGCTGTTCGAAACGGGCAACGTCACGCCGTTCTCCATAATGGACATCGTAAACAACAACGACAACAGCATCTACTATATCGTGAACGAGCTTGCTGCCGACGTGCGCGACGCGGGCAGGCGCACGGTAAAGGCGTTCGGCGTAAAGAGCCGCTTCGTCCACTTTGAATTTTTCCGCCTTACAAAGGATCAGCGCCTCGGCAAAAAGGGCGACGTGGTGGCGCTCGAGGTCAACATGCGTCCCTGCGGCGGCTTTACTCCCGACATGATGAACTACGCCAACAGCACCGACGTATACAAGATCTGGGCGGACATGATAGCTTACGACAGCACTCTCGTGACCACGGGCGAAAGGTATTTCTGCGCCTTTGCGGGCCGCCGCGACGGCAAGCCGTTCTTCTATTCCGATGAGCAGATCGCCCGCAGATATGCCGAAAACATAAAGGTCGCAGACCGCATTCCGTACGCGCTTTCGGCGGCAATGGGCAACACCTTTTTCATCGCCGTGTTCCGCACCGAACAGAAGATGGACGAATTTTACCGCGACGTGCTTCAGACTTACTGAAGTTCTGCAACAGTCGCAAAATATGAACGCCGCGCCCTGCGGCGCGCTTAAAGCGCGCCGCAGGGCGCTTATTTTTTGCGTGACCGGCTTTCGGGCGCAAAGCCGGTGTTCTAAATTCTGCGCGTGCAAAATAGATTATTGTATAAAAATTTGCGGAGGACGATGATGCCCGATAATATTTTTGAAGATCTGAAGGCCCGCATGGGCGGGGCGCCCGTGGGCGTCTGCGGCGAGGACGCCGAGGGCGCCGTTGCCGCGATTGCTCCGTTTGCGGGCGGACTGTTGCTGCGCCCGCTTTCGCCCGAATGCGGCGCCGTGGTGTGCATAGGCGGGCGGCCGGATATAGGCGAGCTTGCCGCGGGCAGGCCGTGCGCGGTCGTGTGCCCGCAGGACTGTTCCGAAGAGTACGGCTGCGCCTGGCTGCCGCAGGAGGAATGGAGCGAAGAGTCTGCCGTAAGGCTGTTCCGTGCGCTTGCGGGGGAGTTCCCCGTGCGCATCATAGGCGTCGATATCCCGGGCTGGATGCGCTTTCTGCCGGAGGACAATTCGGCCGTATCGGAGCTTGTTTCAAAGCTCTCCGCCGCCGTGCAGGGCGTGCAGAGGATGAAAGACGTGCAAAAACTTGCCGCATTTGCCGGCGGGTGTTCCTTCTGGCAGCCCGAAGTTCAGGTATATTCCGACTTTGTTACGGGCGAAGTCAGGCTTACCTGTGCGGCGAGGGAGGGGATATTCTTTGCCATGCTCTCCGAGATCGCCGGCGAGCAGATAGACGGCGAATATACCCTGATGAAGTATATAAGTTCGGCTTCGGAAGCTATGCGAGGCTATGCAAAGGTGCGCGACGCGCTCGACTGCGCCCGCGTGAACGGCTACGGCGTAGTCGGCCCCGACGACGGCGACATGACCTACGAACAGCCGCAGACGGTGCGGCAGGGCAATTCCGTGGGCATAAAGCTCAGGGCCTCCGCGCCCGCCTATCATGTGATAAGGGTGGACGTCTCCGGGGAGGTCTGTCCGATAATGGGTGATGCGTCGCAGAGCGAGGGACTGGTGAAGAACATGATGGACGGTTTTGCCGGCGACCCCGAGCAGATGTGGAACACCGACGTGTTCGGCAAGTCGCTGCGCGACATGGTGCGCGACGGGCTGGTGTCCAAGGTCAGCTCCATTCAGGAGGAGACCCGCTCCAAGCTGCGCAAGGCAGTCACCCGCATGGTGAACGAAGGCAAGGGCGGCGTGATCTGTATTATTTTGTAGTATGCCTCGCGGCGCACGCATTTTTCAGGCATGCGCCGCGCTTCATGTGCCGCTTATCGGAATATAGCGCTTATGCCATATGTTGCGTCGGGCATATGTGCGGGGCAATATATGCATGCGGCCACGGTTTGCGCCCGCGGCATATGCGGCGCGGGACATATGCGCCGCAACGAAAGCAAAACAGGGG
>DVIK01000073.1 GCA_018711385.1 Candidatus Coproplasma avistercoris | reverse complement strand
CTCCCTTGCCTAAAGGGAGCTGGCTTGCACGAACGTAATGAGGGCAAGACTGAGGGATATGAATACACGACGCCAAATGTTTTTATGCAACATTTTATTTTATTTCAACACCTCGTATCCCCCCTCGGCTCGCAAGCTCGCCGTCCCCCCTTATGGCAGGGGGCAAGGTGTAGGGATATCCCCCCTTTAATTCCCCCCATGTTGCCGCTTCCCTGCGTGAGACTCGGCAGGGGAGGCAAGATTAAGGTGAAGAATCTAAAAAACTCAGGGCGCCCCGCTGTTTGCGGGGCGCCCCTTTTTGTGCGGCGCAAAGGAGGTCACGCCGCGCTTATGTTGTTGAAATATGCCGCACTACTTTAAGAAGTGCCTTATGCCGCGGGATTGATAAGCGAACCCCAAGCTGTGCCCTTACTGCTTATTTCGCTGTCCTCGAAAAGTTCGGGCATGCCGGATATCGCCTGGCACGCGAAGTAATACGAAGTTGCGCCCGTATCGTCCCAGGCTACGCCTGCATCCTTTTCGTATGCCGCCTTTATGAACGCTACGGCCTCCGAACCGTTACTGCCGCTAAGATAAAGGTTGCCTGCGCCGCCTATGATGTTGTGCGCGAACACCGTTCCTTCGCTGTCGACGAGCTTAAAGTTGGTGCCGTCGTACCTGATGCTGAACTGAGCTACGGGTTCGGCGTCTTCCTCGTTGGAGGTATAGATGTAGTAAACGACTTCGCTTACGCCGTTTTGGAATGCCGTTCCGCCCGCCTGTCCGCGGTCAAATTCTATCGTGCTCATGCTTTCGCCTGGATTGCCGGCGCTGAATTTGATCATTTCGTTGTTGGAGTTGTTCGGCGTGGCAACCTGCAGCTTTTCGCCTTCATTGAGGAATACGGCGCGGATATCAGCATTGCCGGTCACTCTGTAAACGAGCTCTTTTTCCACTGTCAGTATGCTGTCTTCTTCATTATTTTCGTAGAGTGCCCAGTATGCAAATACCTTGCCGACCTCCGCTTCGTCTGCGGTGATCACAACGATAGCGCCGTGATTTACGCCTTCTACCGCAGTAAGGTCGCCTTCCGCCTTACCGCCGGTTATCGTAACGGTGTAAGTATCCTTGGACGCATTCAGGTCGCGGGCAAAACCGTTGGGGCCTATTGCAGAAAGTTCGCTGTCTTCATAAACGGAACCAACCGCGCCCTTGAGCTGGACAGCAAAGTAATATGTAGTGGCATCGCTGTAGCTGTTGCCGACTGCCTTTGCAAGAACCGCAAAGAAGCCGTCGTAATCGGTAGTGTAGCTGTCGCCGGCGGAACCCATTTCAACGCTGAACCTGCCGTCGAGTGACTGAGCTATCACACGGCCTGCGGAGTTGACGAACATCTTGAACTGACCTACGGATTCGCCGCCATCGGCAGAGGTGTAAACATAGACGAGCGCATGATCCACGCCGGTGCCAAACATGGAAACTTTTGCTCCGGTAGAATCGGTCGCCCTGTTCGCCTCGATAGCGCCGCCAGTGCCGTTACGCCTGAGCAACGCGCCCTGGCTGTTATCGGGAACGACGAGCTGTATCATCTGAGCCTGATCCTTATCTACAAACACCGCCTGGACGGTAGCATCTGCATCGACCACATATTCGCAGGAAAGGCTGGTGGAAACGGGAGTTTCGGCAAGCGTGCCATCGGCATTCACTTCATACCAACCAGTGAACACCTTATTTTCCGGCACAGTGGTGGTGAGCGTTACGGACTCGCCCTCGTGCACGGTCTTGCTCTCCTCGCCGTCTGCATAGCCGCCGATAACGGTAACGGTAACAGGGCCGAACCTTACGAGTGCGGCGGTGCCTATCACGGATGCCTCGCTGTCCTTATAAGTTATATCAAACCCGCTGGCTTCGTCCTTTACGGTATCGGTTATCGCGACTGCGGTAAGGCTGATATAATAAGACGTAGTGTCGCTGTAATTTTCGCCTATCTCGGCGGCAAGCAGTTCAAAGAAATTCGTAAAGCCGTCGCCCATAAGATAGAGGTTTCCGGCATTGCCGAGCACGGTAAGGCTCTGCGTTCCGTCGGACGTGGTGAGCTTGGTTTCGGTGGCAGAACCAAAACCTGTCACATACAGATTGAGGCTACCAAGTTTTTCATTGCCCTCAACAGAATCAT
Source organism: Candidatus Coproplasma avistercoris (assembly GCA_018711385.1). Taxonomy (GTDB): domain Bacteria; phylum Bacillota; class Clostridia; order Christensenellales; family Borkfalkiaceae; genus Coproplasma; species Coproplasma avistercoris. Next base: position 30,643 of record DVIK01000073.1, on the reverse strand, counting down.
ATATATCTATGCGTATATGATCAGTGAGGCCTTCGGTAAACATCGAAGTCTCAGCACGATCGATCTCGATAGTATTGTTCTTCCTATACAGCAGCAGGTTCGTGCTGTTATCGGGCGCGGCAAGCTGGCGCGTCGTCTGAACATATACAGCTTTTACAGTGGAATCGTACGCAGGCGACAGGAAAGTGTTTCCTTCTGTCCTTACGCCGTTCACTTCCCAATACCAAAAGGTGTAATTTTCTTTTGTGTCGGCGGTAAGCGTTACAGTTTCGCCTTCCTTATAGAGCTCTTTATCAGTCTTTCCGTCGGTGATGTTCACACTGTAATAATTAAAATAAACAGCTTCTACGACAACATCGGCATCGGGCATCTTAAAGGTGTTGCCCTCTATCTTTTCGCCGTTCACCGTCCAATAATCGAAGCCCTTCTTTTCGGGAATGGCCTCTTCATCGACCGTAAGCGTAACTTCCTGTTCGTAATTGCCGGTTGCCGCAGCTTCGCCGCCTATCGTTGCCGAACCGCCGGTAACGGTAATATTGTAATCTATCCAATCGAACTCGGCCTCTACTTCTACGTCCTTTTCGGGAAGCACGAACGTGCTGCCTTCGATGGGTTCGCCGTCGACCAGCCACTGCGTGAGCTCCATGCCCTTGGGGGGCTGCGCCGTCAGCGTTATCGTTGTGCCGGCTATTGCAGACTGTACGTCAGCAGTGCCGCCTTCAACAGTTACGTCGTAAAGCTGGGCATATACCGCCTCTATCGCAACGTTTTCGGCGGGCATCGTGAAAGAACCATCGGTGATATCGACATCGCCTGCCGTAACATTCCAATGCGAGAAGCCCTTATCCGCAGGGACAGCTTCAAGGTCTACGCCGAGCGTTACTTCGTCCTGATAATTTGCGGTGGTAACCACCTCGTCGCCTATCATCGCAGAACCGCCGGTTATGGTGAGAGTGTAATCGATAGCTTCGAAAACGGCCTCTACCGTTACGTCTTCGGCGGGCATTTCGAAAGTGTTCCCTTCAATGGATTCGCCGTTTACCGTCCAGCCGACAAATTCCTGTCCTACAGCCGCCGCGTCAGGGGTAAGAGTCACTTCCGTTCCCTCTGCCGCTTCAGTTACACTTGCCTTGCCGCCCGTTACCGAAATTTCGTAAGTGGGCTTTGCGCAACCCGCCACCGCCGCAACAGCGAGCGTGAGCGAAATCACGGCAAATGAGGCAAGTATACCGTTTCTTTTCTTCATTATTTTCCTCCGATATAAAAATTTGTCCGCAGCTAACAAAAAATGCCAGCCACATACACCATAAAGTGTAATGGCTGACAGTAAAAAAGTAAATATACATACCTGCCGCTATGATTGCACAAACTGCTTAATTGCAAAACAGTTACCCGCGCCTTCCGCAGCATAACGATGCAAAATTACAATTTTCAGGGCTGATACAGGCGGCAGGCGTCCAAAATCACGCAACAGACTTTTGCAAACCGATAAATGAGCGGCGAGCTCTGCCGTTATTATAAAATTTTCTGTAATTTTTCGAAACGGTAAAATTTTTACCGTATATAAAATCTTCAATCTTGTATAATTATGGCAAAATTTGTAGTTTTATGAGTTTTTGCCATGTCCGGATCCAAAGATAAAGTCATCGGAGATATGCGTAAAATTGCTGCCTGCAAACCGGAGCCTTCCGACCTTCCCTCCCTGCTTGCCTTAGCCGCCTCGTTAAACTTCCTGCTTACTCACGCAAACCACAGCCTGTACCGCGATTTCGTCCGGATAATCTGTCGCCCTTCCAACTTTTCTCTCTCGTACGAACAACTGCCGGCCATATGCCACTACAACGAAAAGTCCGTCCTCCTGCACTGCAAAAAATATGCAGACATCTTCCTCAAAGAATGCGGGCGCATGAACGGGCTTCCGTTGCCGCTGCTCGTTGCAAGGCTCATAGAATACAAATCCGACCCCGTCATAAATGCCGATATCCCCGCTTTAAGGGTACTGACTTACAACGATTTATCCGCAATGATAAGGGCATATCCCTGCCGCAACGAGGCAAAAGAGATCGCTATTATATTCTGCAACTATTTTTACGGCAATACCTCACAGGTCGCAATATGAACGACGAATTACGTGCTGTAAAATTCCTGATAGACATAATTCATACCGACTTAACGGAACTTGCCGAAGCGGTGCGGCTGTACGGCGAAAACGACTTCCGCAGGGGGCAGCTGTACGCCTTTGCCGAATGCCCGGAAGTGCTGCAGCTGTTCCCCGCCTTCCGCTCCGCCGGACTTGATTACGACATAGAAAAACGCTTCAACATAAAATAGAGCGACGCTCTGCAAACCGAAACAAGCGTTCGGGCGCAAGCGGGCACAAAGAAGCCCGCCGCGGATTTTTCCGCGGCGGGCTTTTGCGCTTGAGCTTTTATGCTTTTTTGTTTTGCTTAACACACGCTTATGTTAAGTTGCTGAGGCTTCAGACCGTTATTACTGCATATTGCAGTTCTGCGAACTACAATTTACCCATATTATCAGTTTTTGCCTGTTACCGTTGCCGTCGAGCATAAACCACACAGCCGTTTCGCCCTCTTGAAGCTCTGACGAAGTCGCGCTCGTTGTCGTTGCAGGTTTAACAAGCCTGGGATGAACAGCATTGGAGAAGCTGCCGAAACCGAAAGTAAAGTTTTCAAACACTATACGGCTGGTTTCAGACAGTTCGACTTCTAAACTGTCACCAAGCACTTCAAAAGCTGTCGTGCCTTTGTTTTCCTCGTTTTTGATAATCAACGTACCGAGCAACTTTCCGTTACCGCGCAGGTAAACGCTGTTTGCGCTTGCGGAGTTGGTGAGCAGGTGCACGTACGAACCTTCTTCAAACAGTATTCCGCCCACGTCTAACGCAGTGGCAACGCCGCTTACGGTAAGGCTTGCGCCCGACTTTACCGTGAGCATTACCTTTGCGTTGAGCGTGCCGCCTGACGCAACCGTGCCTTCGCCCGCGATTACAAGGCTGTCGGCCGAAAGCGATGTGAATTCCGCCGTCTTGTCCGCAGCAACGGTAATCGTGTACACTCCGTCCGCAAAACTTATCCGCATATCTTCCGTTGAAAGATATACAGAGGCTACAAGCCAGTTATAAGCCGTGCCGTTTATTGTGATTTTGGGCAGGCTTTCATCTACCGTTACGGTAAAGGCAAGGCCCGTTTCGTAATGGGTGAAGGTTACTTCATTGCCGCTTTCCGCGTAGGAATAGTCCGTGCGGTTGAGTGCGGGGAGCGTTATCTTTGCGCCGTCCGCCGACTCTGCAACGCCCGTTGTGCCGAGTCCGGGCTGCGTTGTAACGGTAAAGCCCCCGTAATCTTTGGTTTTTTCGGTAAATGCGCAAAAACTTAAACCGTTTTCAACACTTATGACCGTTAAAATATTGCGCGTCCCCGAGCCGTCGGTTACGGTAATGTAAGACGTACCTGCCGGCGAATCGCTTACCTTGGAAAAACCGTAGGGATAGAATATAGTGGTTCCTCTGCTCTGATTGGCAAACATTCCCATTGCGAATGAAAGGTTTTCAAACGTGAGATCGCTGGAATAGCCGAGCTCTATATCTATATGATTTGTGCCCGACGACACAAGGCCGGTTTTTCCGCTGTTCGGCGCAGCCGCCACATACAGCGTGCCGAGCAGTTTGGCGTCGCCCGTTATGATTATGCCGTCCTCCGTTATGGAGCAGTACACATAGGAACCTGCCTCGAACACAATTTCGCCCGCAGATATTACCGTGCCGCCTTCGATCGTGAGGCTTGCGCCCGACTTTACGGTGAGCGAGCCGCTTGCGGTGATCCGGCCGTGCAATGAAAGCGTGCCTTCACCCGCGATTACAATGTCCGCCGCCGTAAGCCCGGACTGGTATTCCGCAGTTTTACCCTTGGCAACGGTAAGCGTGTACACGCCGTCTTTATACGATGCGGCAATGTCGCCCGAAAGATACATTTGCGCCGTGAGGCTGTTGTACGTTACGCCGCCCAAAGCCAGACGTTCGCCTTCTACGGCCACATCGAAAGTAAGCCCCGTTGCGTAGTGCGTGAAGGTAACCTTTGTTCCGTCGTCGCCCGCAAAGGAATATTCCTTTCTGTTGAGTGCGGGGAGCACGATGGTTCCGTGCCCGTCCAACGTGGCTTCGCCCGTTTCGGTGAGCGTGGGCGCCTTCGTTACGGCATATCCGCTTTCCATCTGTGCGATTACGACATCTACGCAATAAATTACACCTCCGCCCGTTGCGGTGCCGTCGCTATTGTTGACAACAAGTATCTTTTGCCTGCCGTCGCCGTCCACTATATACCAACTGCATATTTCACCCTCTGCAAGTTCGCCCGCAGCGGTTGCCTGCGTGCCGAAGGGCAAATTCAGCTTGTTGTTTGCGCCTTCGATATTCCATCTGCCGATCAGATACTGGAAGTTCGTTACCGTAATGCGGCTGGCGGAACTCAGGGTGATTTCTATGCCGGTGTTGCGTATTACTATGCCCGTGGTATTGCCATACGCCTCCCTTGTAATGTTCAGCGTGCCACCGAATACGGATACGCGGTCTTTGCCGTTTACGTTGAGTTCAATCCCGTCGCCGGAGGTCGTGGTTACGTTTACGGTTGAACCTTCTTCGAAGCAGCATGCGGAAACAAATACAGGCAAGTCGCCGTTTATAACCGTAAGGTCTGCGCCCGATTTTACAGTCAGCATGCCGTCGGACAGGTTGAGCTGTCCGTTGAGCAAAAGCTCGCCTTTGCCCGCAATTATCAGATCTTTTGTGGCGGTAATGCCGGACTGATATTCCACCGTTTTGCCGGCGGCCACCGTGAGCGTGAACGCACCGTCCGCATAGGTTACCTGCATATCTTCCGAAGAAAGGTACATCTGCGCGGTGAGACTGTTATAGGTATTGCCGCCCAGCGTCAGGCGCTCGCCGGGAACGGATACCGCGAAGCTGATGCCCGTTTCGTAATGGACGAAAGTAGTCGTTTCTCCGTCGTCGCTGAAGGCATAGTCCATTCCGTTTAGCGCGGGAAGGATTATATCATCCTTGCCCTCCGCCTTGGCAAGTCCCGTACTTTCAAGCGTAGGCTGCATTGTAACGGTATAGTCGCTGTCCGGGCTTATAGTTGCTTCTGTAAGCCTGTTCAACCATGTAGTGGTAACGTTTATCATGGAAAGGATGTTGCGTTCGCCCGAGCCGTCGGTAACCGAATAATATACTATGGGGGTTTCGCCGTCTTCAAGAGTGCCCGTCTTTCTGCCCGAATAACCGAAAGGGAACAGAACCTTGCCGTCGCCATCGCCGCTGAACTTGGCTATGCCCCATTCGTAATCTTTTATTGTTATATCCGCCGTGAAACCTATTTCTATAACTACGTCCTCGGTCTGCGCGCATATGCCCGTATTTGCCTTTGTGCCGGGAGCGTAAGTTACATTGAGCGTGCCGTACAGCTCTGCGGAGCCGTAGAGGCTTATGCCGTCGCCCGATGTGCTTACGTTTACGGTGGAGCCGCGTTCGAAGTTGAGCGAATCGGCACTTATGCCAACGCCTTCGGTGTTCACGAGCAGCGTTGCGCCGGATTTTACCGTAAGGTTGGCGGCGGTGAGCGTGGTGGCTACGGATACGGAGCCTTCTCCCGCAATGGTTATGCTGCCGTTTTCGGCTTTGAGCATGTTGAGCGTTACCGTTCTGCCCGCCTCCGCAGATATCACGAATGACTGCGCCTCTTCATCGAACGCAAGTGTTGCGTCGGGGATATTCGCCAGGAAATTATAGTTTACGTTGTTGTATTCCTCCGTACGCGAAGAACTTGTAAGCTTAAAAGAAATTTCCGACATTAAAGGCTTTTTTATTGTTATGTTGAGCTCTTCATAGCGGAACCTTGCAATGCCGTCCGAATCGGATTCGGTATAGTCGTAATTCACGTCGTTCAGAACGGGCAGGATCTTCCTTTCGCCGTTGATATTTTCGGCATAGCCCTCCTGCGTGTAGGTGGGCGCCTCGATGAGTTTGAACACCGTTTCGTCCGGCTGAACGAGCGTTATGTTCAGCTCCGTCTGCTTTTCTACGGGTACGGGCGGCTCGTCGCCGGTGGCTTCCGGCGTCCATACATAGGTGAACACTATCGTGCCGCCGTCCCTTGCAAAATTATCGGGCACCTGTATGGTGAAGTCCGTGGCCGAAAGTTCGCGGGAAAAATCCCTGCCCTTTTCCGTAAAGTTCGCCATAACGACGAAGTCGTAAACTTCGGGTTCGGCGGTATCGTTATCGTAATACACGACGTCGTCGGCAAGCGCGGCGCTTATCGACACGAGCTCAAGAGGCAGGCTTTGGATATACTTGTTGTATTCCTTTTCCGCCAGCGCTTCGTCGTAATAATCTTTCCACTCCTTATATGAGCCGGCGATCAGCGCCGCGGCCGTAACGGCCGCGACCACCGCCAGGAATACGCCTACCGCAAGCCTTAACCTTTTCCAGCTGAATCCGGGCTTTTCCGTTCCGGGATTATTCATTATGAAACCTCCTCCCCTTCAGTCGGGACTTTCAGTTTGTCGTCTGCCTTAAGGCCGGCTATATAATTGCCCGCCACGCAGAACAGCCAGAAGGCAAATACGCAACCCATGACGACATCTATGGTGTATATGAGCGGCCTCCACCATACCCACGAATTTATCGAGGACGACGCGCTGTATTTATCGTCCGCGTCGGGATTGGCGGCATACTGACGGGCGTTATAGTCCGCATGCAGCCACTGATACAAAATTTCGTGAACGGAATCGCGCATCCTGTGCTGCATTCTGTTTGTTGTAGCTGTTGTGGAATAATTTATTCCCATCGCGCCCAGCTCTATGTTCATCCCGTAGTTGCCGCCGCAGCGGATAAGCGCCTCCATCCACTGGTGCGCACCGCCCATTGCGTCGGAAGTAATCGCACCGCGGAAGCCCCATTCGCCGCGCAGAACGCCCGTCAAAAGCGCCTCTGAATTGGAGGACTTTTCTGCGCCCACGCTCTGGTAGCTCGTCATAGCGCCCAGCGAACCGCCTTCCACAAACGCCTTGCGGTGAGCTTTGAGCACCGTTTCGCGCAAAGTCTGTTCGCTCATCCACGTATTTTCAACGCTCGATTCATAAGTTGCAAAGTGCTTTATAAACGAATACTTGCCGCGGGTATTGAGGCCGCGCACTGCGTTTGACATTGTCGTGCCCGCAAGGAAGGGATCTTCCGAAGGAGATTCGTTGTTGCGGCCGAAGAACGGGTTTACGTGCTGGTCGTTTGCAAATCCCCATACGCCGCTTATGCCGAGCGCGGACATATCGTCGCCGTAGGATTTGCCGAATTCATATGCAATGCGGGGATCCCACGTTGCAGCTATTATTACCATAGAGGGATACCCCGTGCCGCGCGGCGCGGTGTTGTAGCCCTTTATCTGCGTGGGGCCGTCCAGGTCGGTAAGGCGGGGTTTGCCCACGGAAGCTATCGCCGCGGAGCCGTAGTACTGGTTCATGACGCCGAGCGCCTCGTCAAAAGTCACCTGGTCGAGCACCTCTTCCCAGCGGGGATCGTCGAAGTCGGCGCCGAGCGCCTGCCCGAGTTCGGTTATATTGCCATTGCTATCCGCAAGCAGCAGCCCGCTGTCCGCACCCCAGGTTACGGGGGAAGTATCTATTTCGTTGCCGAAGGCGTCAAGCCCCGTCTGCGCGTCCCACTCCTTCCAGCGGGTCATATCCATGTTATCGAAGCCTGCAAGTTCGGGGTTTCTGGCCCTGCCCGCCGCGCTGAACTGTTCCTGCACGGTTGCAGGGGTGGGCATATCCGCGCGCGATATCCACGGTATTTCCGGCGTGAAATTTTCCGTTATGCCGTCTATGGGCACGGTGTCTGTCGCATCTTCGCCGGTAAACAGGTTCTTTACCTCTTCGCCCGTCACGGGATCGTTCTTTATGAGCAGCGTTTCGGCTATGTTGAACGTAAAGCTGCCGTCGCGCGTTTCGCCGCCGTAAGAAACCTGCTTTACGTTGTGGCTGTCCGTCTGCAGTTTGAACAGATAGTCGCCCGCATCCAGCTCGTAGCCGGCGTTGCCGTTTTTGTTGAGGTCGTAGCAGTCGTAAGAGGCGCAGTCGTACATATCCACGGTAACGGTTATCGTCTCGCTTGCGTCCGGCTCAATTCCGTTGGTCTTACCGTAGCCTACGAGGTTTACAAACGATTTTTCTATCTGCCCTTTCGTATAGGGCGCCGTATTGTAGATCTCAACGACGTCGCGCCCCGCCCTTTCGCCCGTGTTGGTCACCGTTACGGTGAATTCCACCTTGCTGTCCGCCTTTAACTGAGCGCCCTCTTCGGCAGACTCGCCGTCGATCTTTATGTCGTCCACAGTCCAGTCGAAAGTCGTATAGGAAAGGCCGAAGCCGAAGGGAAACTGAACGACGCTGTCGTAGCCGCCGGGATAACCGTTTTCGGCAGTCCAGACGCCCTCGTGGTCGGCGGTTTCGTACCACTTGTAGCCTACATATATGCCGGCGACCTTGTCGAGGTAGCTGCCGCCTTCGGCATACGTCTTTGTGCCCCATATTGCCGAGGGGTTGGTGAACAGATCGTAGGCGAATATGTCGGGGGTATGGCCCGAGGGCGAAACTTCACCGTAAAGAATGCCGGGAAGCGCGGTTGCCGCGCGCGTGCCCGTATAACCCACATACAGGCAGCTGTCGAGCCCCTCTATGGTATCGAGGAAACCGAGCTCGAACTGGTTGCAGGTGTTTATGAGCACTATTACGTTTTCAAAGTTGGCGCCGACATATGTAAGCAGCTCCTCTTCCTCGGAGGAAATTTCAAGGAAGTGCCTCTCCCTGTCGTAATACTTTCCGTTGGGGCCGTCCTTTTGCTGCTGGTCTTTGGAGCAGTCCGCGCCCTCGCCCACAAGGCGGGAAATCACCACGATGGCGGTATCGGAAAATTCCTTGGCGCCGTTCAGCAGGCTGTCCGAGTACCAGGACTTATCGCTTATGGAGGGTTCCACAAGCGGCATAGCGTTCTGAATTTCGTCCACCTTCCATCCGCGCGCGAGCTGATAGGGCTTTTTGTACTTATAGTACATATCGTACAAGTCCTTGTTATAGCGGATGCCGTATGCGTTGAGCGCCTTGTAGAGGTCGACATTCTTGCTTATGTCGTCATCCTCGGGCAGAACGCCGCCCGAAGATACGTTGCCGCCGCCCGTGCCGTACAGCCAGTCTATCGAATGCCAGCCGAACACGTTGACGCTGCCGTTTTCCGCAGTGTTTAGCGGCAGGGTGTCGTTATCGTTTTTCAGCAGGATCGCGCCCTCTTCAACGATGCGCTGCGCCAGCTCCTGGCCGGAAGCAGTGGCGGCCTCGCGCTCCTCCTCGTCCACTATGGGCTGCGAGAGCACGCTGTCTATAACGGTGGCGTACTTGAAGGCAATCGTATTGCCTATTGAGAGCGCAACTATAAGAATTGCTATAATCACGCAGCTTACGATCAGCGGAACAAGTCCGCGTTTAACCTTTCCGGCTTTCACTTTCTTTGCCATTTACTCTTCAATTTCCTCCGATCAGATATTATCGGGTTTAAGGGAGGGCCGCCCTCCCTGCCGACGCCTCGAATATAGCACGAAACTTTCATAATTACAATACCGTTTGCACGAAACGAACGAAAAACTGCACGATTTTTCACTTTTGCGGCGGACAGCCGTAAAGAAAAAAAACGGGCCGGCTTGCGGCCGGCCCGTTGAAAATGTTCCATTAGCTGAAATTGTCCGGAATGACTATGCTCATCCTGAATATATGGTCGTCTGCGGTGACATACAGCATTCCGCCGTAAGATTCGGCAAGCGCGCGTATGCTCTTCATTCCGAAGCCGTGGTTGCCGTCCGCCGCCTTGGTGGTTTTAGGAAGCCCGTCCGCAGTGAAAGCAAGTTCGCCCTGAAAATAGTTATCCGAACTTATGGCGATTATTCCGCTTTTGCGCGTGACGTGCAGGTTTATGCAGCGCTTGTCGCGGTCGTCCACATTCATTACGGCCTCGATGGCGTTGTCGAGAATGTTGCCGAACAGCGCATATACCTCGCCGCTCTTCATGAACGATATGCTCTTGCCGTCTGCCAGGCAGGTAAGCGTTATCCCCTTTTCGCGGCACAGAAGGCTCTTTTCCGTCAGGATTATGTCGAGCGCATCGTTGCCGGTGCGTATGGACGTATCGTATATGGAGATGAGATCGGAAAGCTCTTCCACCGCCTCTTTATCCGCAATGCCCTGGCCGCTTGCAAACATGCGTATGCGGTGTTTGAAGTCGTGGCATTTGCGGTTTATGAGCTGAATGCTCTCCTCCTGCACGCGGTAGTTCTTCTGATATTGGCGGAAGAGTTCGCTGATGACCTCCTTTTCGTATTCGGCGTTCTGTTTTTTGACCATGCTCATATGTATATAAAAAATTATGATGCAACAGAGTATATTGTATATGCACACGAGCAGCTGCCAGCTCCTGTCGCTTGCAGGCAATGCGTATTGGGAAACGGCGGACAGCACTATATCGGTTAGAAGCACCAGCGAGGTAAACCCGATAATGGACAGGTTATTGAACCTGAGCGTCATTCCGAGCGCCGTGCGCCTGTGAAGCACCGTGTACGAAACAAGGTATATGCAGGTATATACAAACAGGTATATTATATACTCCACCGGCCCGACACCGGCTATGGCGCTTGGCAGAAAAGTATCGCTGCCGTACGCGACATCTGTAAACACGTCGGAATCAAACAGCAATATGTTTATGAACGAAAAGATTTCATATGCAATGTGCTGGACGGCATAGGCCGTGACCGCGCAGAACAGCACGTTCGAAAAACGCACCCGAAAGCAAAACCAAAGCCCCGCAACGGTGACGCAGAACAGCACGAAAAACATTATCGAAGAGCCGTACCATGTATAATTTATGCCGAAGAGCGGATACAGGAAGGCTGCGGCGTAGCAGATGAGCAGGGCGCCGATGAGCCTGAGCGCAAACTTTGGCCTGCGCGGAACCGCATAGGCAAGCATTCCTTCCGCCACGATAAGCTCGGTGATAAACAGTACCTTATACCAGAAAAGATAGCTCATGCTCACTCCTCGCAGGAAAAATATTTAGTCAGCGCGAGCATGAATGCCGAACGCCTCGACTTGGCTATCTTGAGCACGTCGTTGCCGACATACAGGTCGGACTTATTTACGCCCGTAACGTATTTAAGGTTTACCAGGAACGAACGGTCGCAAAGGACAAAATCATGCGGCTCGAGCTCGGCGCGTATCGCTTTGAGCGACCCGTATCCCACAAAATAATCGCCGTTTACGGTATGGTAAGTTACATTGTGGCCCATCACCTCAACATATCGTATATCGGAAACCTGTATAACGTGCTGCCCGTCGGCGGCGTTTATGACCATGGCGTGCTCTTCGGTGTTGCGCAGCATGCGGAGGGCGCGCTTCATTTTCAGCGCAAGATTATAGTAGTTTACCGGCTTCACCACATAGTCGAAGGCGGAAACTTCGTAACTTTCCAAGGCATATTGGGCAAGATTCGTCACAAAAAAGAGCAGCACGTCCTCATCCTTCCGCCGCAGAAGGCGGGAAGCCTCCATTCCGTTTGTCCCCGGCATTTCTATGTCCATGAAGATCATATTGAACTTATGCCTTTCAAATACCGCCAGAAAAGCATCGGCGGCGGCATAGGACGTTATCGAAATCCGTCGGCCGAGTTCGGAAAAATATTTTGTGAGATATGCGCGGAGCTCGGCCTCCTGAGCGGCGTCGTCCTCTATTATGGCTATTTTTATCATACACTCCCCTCCCCGCCGCTCCTTCCCGCGCCGGGAATTATAATAAAGCTGCGACAAGGCGGCGCGCCCCGAAGGGCGTCTGCCTTTACAAAAGCTATTATAACACCTTTTCCCGTTTTTTCAACAGTATAGCGGCAAAAATACCGCGGAGCCATGCAGATACGTTCCGACTTTTACACGGCCGGCAGCTCCTGTATTTTTCATTCAGTTATGCCTGCACACATCTTCCGTTCAGACGTTCCCGCCCGCAATGTAAGCCCCGTGCGCCGCGGGCGTGCCGACGGCCTCGCCCTTCCGCCATGCGAAATGCGGGCCCGTAAAAAAAGGCGGAGCCTCAGCTCCGCCTTTTGTCCGCCGCCGTTATGCCGTTGTGCCGTCAGAATAAGTACTTATTATGTCGAAGAGAGTGCGCCCGTCGGAGAAGGTATAGCGCACGCAGCCCGAAGTATCAAGATGTTCGAATTTTGCCAGTATGTCTTCGTATCCGTCGTCGTCCGGATTGACCTTATACGCGCCGTCGTTAGGCACGTTGACAACTCCCCACGCCATGCCGCCCCACACCTTGTAAGTCCAGCTGGTCCAGTGCCAGCCGTGTTCGTTGAGCAGCGAGAGGGCGTAGTCCCACCAACGCGCCTCCTTGCCGTAGGCGGTAAATTCGCCCATATACAGCGGCACGCCGAAGTCCCACGATTCTATCTCGGCGATCTTGCTGTCCCAGCTTTCGCAGAACTGTTCGTAGCTTATATTGTCGCCCGAATAGTGATGGAAGGAATAGATGCACGTCTCCCAGCCGTATTCCGAGGGCTGCGGCAGGTTGGCGCCGTCCCAGCACGATTCGAATATTACTATGTGCCTGTCGCCGGTGGCGCGGATGGCGTCGTATATCCTGTCGAAGCAGTCCCAGTGCCTCTTTTCGGTCAGCCCGGCCTTTTCGCCCGGCTCGTTGAGAATGTCGTAGCCTATCACGTTGGAGTTGGTCCTGAAATGATCAGCAAGCGCACCCCACAGCTTTACCGTAAGACTTATGAGCTGCTCGTTTTCATAGAACGTGACCTCTTCGGCCGTGTCGAATATCTGGCCGCTGTGGTCCTGCCCGTTCTGCGAGCCGTAGGCGCCGTGCAGGTCGAGTATGGTGTAGATGCCGTGCTCTGCCGCCGCCTCCACGAACTCGTCGAGGGCGGAGAAATCATAGTTCTGCCCGGCGTCTTCAAGGTCGGTTATCGCCGCAAAATCGACGTTCATGTAGGTAAACGGCAGCCTGATGACGTTTATGCCCATCTCTGCACAGTTTTCGAAGTCCTCCTCCGTCCACCAGTTGCTTCTGTATTCCTCCCACAGCTGCTTTGTGTCCTCTTCGCCGAACCTTGAAATGAATGTGCGGCTGAGCGAGAGGTAGTCGTTCTTGGGATTGCTCTTATTAAATCCCGTCATCCAGTGTTCGGTGACGAACAGTCCGCCGGCATTTACGCCGCGCAGAATTACCTCGTCGCCATGTTCGTCCACAAGTTTTTCGCCGTCCGTCGTGACCATGGGCAGGTCTTTTTCCCCGCCGGTGCCGCCTGTGTTGCCGGTATTTCCCGTGCCGCCCTTGTCCGCGCAGCCGCACGCGGCTACCGCCGCGCACGCAAGGATGGCGGCGACGGCCTTTATAAAGATATTTTTCATGTATTCACCTCATCTACGATAATACTAACCCAAAGGCGCGCGCAATGGAATTATACAAAATCGTAAAACCGTTCATTTATATACAATTTTGCCGCGTTGACCGAATATAGCAGTTTTTATGACAAAATGTATCTTGACAGTGGGAGAATTTTACACTATTATATAAGCAGTGACACGATCACGTTTTGCTTAACTATTATAAGGAGGTTTACTTAATGAGTAAAATGAGCAAAAAGACTTTCAGGATCGTAGCCGTTTCGGTATGCGCGTTCATACTCGTAGTCGTGCTTGCGGTCAACATCGCCGTCGGGATTTTTTCCGGCCTGATCGACAAGTTTGTCATAGGCTATAAAGACGGCTCGAACTCGAGCGCGGCACGTGCAGAGGGTGCGGCGCTTGCAGAGCAGATACAGGAGGAAGGCACGGTGCTCGTGCAGAACAACGACGACGTGCTGCCCCTGAGCAAGACTGCTACGCCACAGGTGAACGTGTTCGGCTGGGCGGTTACCGACTGGGTTATAAGCGGCTCGGGCTCCGGCCAGGTTAAGCGCGGTGCTTCCACCGACTTCCTTGAAGCGCTCACCGAGTACGGCATCGACTATAACACCGAGATCACCGATATGTACGAGCGCTACCGCCCCAACCGCGAGTTCAGCATAAACGGCAGCCATGCGGGCAGCGCCACGGAAGCCAACCCCGGCGGCAGCGGCTCGCTGCACAGTTTCAACTATGAGTTCAGCCGCCTTTACGAACCGAGCATAGACGATACTTCGTACTATACCGATTCCATGCTTACAAACGCCGAAGCCTATTCCGATACTGCGATAGTGGTCATAGGGCGCGTTTCGGGCGAGAGCAACGACAGCCCCAAGGTGCAGTATAAGGGCGACCCCGGTACCGGAAAGAAAACCGGCATGCCCGCCGAAGACCATATAGACAAGACCCGCACCTACCTTGAGATCTCCACCGAGGAAGAGGCGCTGCTTGAATATGTGGGCGAGACCTACGAAAACGTAATCGTGCTCATCAACTCGACCAACGTCATGGAGCTCGGATTCATGGAGACGATCCCCGGCCTGGACAGCTGCCTTGTGGTTGCCACCACCGGCTCGGCGGGCGCCAAGGCGATACCCGGCATACTCTACGGCGATATCAACCCTTCGGGCAAACTTGCCGACACCTATGCCTATGACCTCTCCACCTCCTCCACCTATGTGGATACCGGTTCAGGCAACGACACCACCAACTTCTACACCAACAGCGACGGCCTGTACCCTACAGGCGAAGACCATACCAACGGCAGCTCCACCGTTAAATACCAGGGCGTGGCCTACACCGACTACCGCGAGAGCGTGTATATGGGCTACAGGTGGTACGAAACCGCCGACACGATGGGCTTCTGGGACGACTCCTACGCGGAAAACAAGTGGGGAATAGAGAACGGCTACGACGACGTGGTGCAGTACCCCTTCGGCTACGGCCTTTCCTACACCGAGTTTGAATGGAACATAACCTACCTTGAGATACCCAACAACTCCGCAATAAGCCTCGACGGCGAGGACAACAGCGTGATAAAGGTGGGCGTTACCGTAACCAACACCGGCAACGTGCCCGGACAGGACGTCGTTGAACTCTACTATTCTGCGCCCTACGACCAGATAGAGAAGTCTTCGGTAGTTTTAGGAGCATACGGCAAGACGCAGCAGGTGCTTGACCCCGGCGAATCGGAATACGTTGAACTTGTGATGGACGTTTCCGATATGTGCTCTTACGATTATCTGAGCGTCAAAGTACCCGGCGGCGGCTATGTGCTTGAAGCGGGCACCTATACCCTTACGCTGAGGTCGGACGCGCACACCGTGGCAAACGACAAAGTTGTGCGCGGCGACAATAACGTACACGCAAACGCAACGCTCACTTACACGGTAAGCAAAGATCAGTTCTATCTTGAAGATACCGTTCACAACCGCTTCACAGGCGAAGACGCCGGCGACGGCGTTGCGATAGACGGCAACAGCGACGGCACGGCACAGATCACCTATCTCTCCAGGGCCAACTTCAAAGGCACCTTCCCCGCAAAGCAGGCGGAAAACCGCGCGATGGACGAAAGGATAATGCAATATAACCTGTTCACGGAAGATCAGGCGGAGACGTGGGCGGACGAGCATTCGGACGCGCTGCCCGTTACCTTCGGCGATACCTCCAAGAGCGGCGTCGTTTACGAAGACGGCAAGATAAACGAACTCGGCATGCAACTGGGCATGGATTACGACGATCCAGCATGGGACGACCTGCTCGACCGCATCAGCAAGAGCGAGATGACCGGACTCGTGCTCAACGCCTACACTGAAACGAGAGCAATAAATTCGATAGGCAAGCCTGCGACCGTAGACTTCGACGGCCCCAACCAGGCGGGCAGCTTTGCCGGCACGGTATCCGTAGAGGCCACGGGCTTCAGCTCGATAGTACTTGCCCAGACGTGGAACGTTCAGCTGGCATACAGCATGGGTCTTGCGTTCGGCACCGAATGCATATCTTACGGCATACAGGGCTGGTACGGCCCCGGCCTCAACCTGCACCGCAGCCCCTTCGGCGGCAGAAACTATGAGTATTATTCCGAAGATACTCTCATCTCCGGCTCGATGGCTGCAAATGTGGTAAAGGCCGCAAAGAACAAGGGCGTGTTCGCATACCTCAAACACCTGTGCCTGTACGAGACCGAGAGCGGCCGCGACGGCATGTACACCTGGCTCACAGAGCAGGCGCTGCGCGAGCTCTACTTAAAGCCCTTTGAAATGGCAGTCACCGACGGCGGCTCCAACGCGATGATGACCTCCTACGGCAGGATAGGCGCCGTTTGGACTGGCGGAAGCAAGACGCTGCTTGAAGACGTTGTTGAAGGCGAATGGGGCTTCCGCGGAGCCTTCCTGACCGACTACTCCGACCACACTAACTTCATGGATCCCGACGCAATGATCCGTGCGGGCGGCGACCTGTTCATGCGCGTGGGCGGCGGCAGCTTCGATTACGAGACCTCGTCCGACGCATTCAACAATGCGCTGCGCGACTCCACCAAGGACGTAGTTTACATGTGGCTGAATTCACTTGCCACCAACGCCGACTACAACGCCAAGATCGAGAGCGGCGAGATAGACGACGATGTAACCATTCCCACCAGTCCCGAACTCAACTTCCGCTGGTACATACCCGTGCTCGTGGTAGTTGACGTGCTCGCCGTGGGCGGTTGCGGCACATGGCTGTTCTTCGCATTCAGAAAGAAGAAGGCCCCCGCTCAGCAGGAGACGCAGCAGGAAACACAGCAGTAAAATGACCGCATAAACATGAGCGGCGCCTTGCAAAAGGCGCCGCTTGAATTTTACAGGCCGCGGAATTATTCCGCGGCCTTATGTCATCTGTTGAGATATTTTTCTGTAAAAGCAGTCTCGCTCTCTTCGAGCAGCGTGACTATATTGCTCGTGGTGGCGTCGAAGATCATTCTGGAAAACAGCTCGTCCATGAGCTCGCACAGCTCCCTGCGGGCAAACGGTTCGCCGTGCCGCCTGCGCTGCGCAAAGCCACGGTAAAAGGCGTCGCAATACAGCGCGCCGCCGTCGGAGTACCTTTCATACAGCCCGGAGATCCCCGCCAGGTAATCCTCATCCTCCCATACCGGCAGGCAGGGCAGCAGGGGCATTCCCTGGGAGATATATGCCTGCAATCTGCGCTCGGTCGCCGAAAGGGCGGCGTCGTCGGAGTCGGGGCCGCAGCCGATGAACTGCAAAAACCTGAACGCGCCCTCGGCCTGGGCGTCGCCGGCAAGGGCGCTGACCGCATACACGGTGCCGCGCCACGCCGAACAGCTTTCGTCCGACGAAGGCATGGGCACAAACGCAAGGCTGCCCCGCAGCGAAGGTTCCGCCGCCAGCGCCGCGGCAAGGTCGTCGCTGTTGCAGAACGTGACTGCCGCCCTGCCAGCAGCCATCTCTGCCGCCCATTCCTCGGCGCCGTAGCTCTTTGAATCGTCGGTGTAGCGCTCCTGCGCGAGCCGCCGCACCCAGCGCATGGCGTCGCCGAAGCCCTCGGAACCGAGATCCAGCCGGTAAACGCCGTCCTGTTGCCTTTCAAGCGCACCGCAGCCGAAGTTGTACGCCATGTCGAGGTACAGCCCTCCGCACTCGCCGTCGCCCGAGGGCAGCAGGACGCCGGACACGCCCTCGCCGCACGTTTCGGCCACCTTTGCGGCGGCAGCCTCTACCTCGTCGAAGGTATCCGGCCAGAGCGGCACGCCGTCGTCATCGTAAAGAACGTATCCGCCGGCCTCCTCCTCTATGACTCCCGCACGGGCGAGCAGCGGGAGATTGAGCACCATCCCCGCAGCATACTGCTGCGCCGGCACCCCGCACACGCCGTATGCCGACGTTATTTCCGAAAGGAAAAACCCGTCCGCCTTTTCCGTCCAGCCGAAGCCGTCCATGTAGCCGGAAACGTCTCTGACGTATCCGTTTGCAAGAGCGCGCAAGGCCTCGGCGGCGTCCGCCTCGAACAATACGGGCAGCTGCCCCGAGGCATATTTCGAAACTATGGTGCGGCTGTCGTATACATAGGGCGAAGAGACAAGTTCATACTGCGGATACCTGCGCTCGAACTCCGCCTTGCATTCGGAGTAATACTGCCGTTCCTGCTCGGACGCGCCGTAACGGAAGCCCACCGAGATCTTGATTTTTTCGCTGCCCGGGCCGCATGCCGAAGGCACTGAAAACAGCATTGCCGCACATAGCAACAAAACTGCCGCCCGTATACATTTATTTGCAGACATGCTTGAAATTACCCCCTGGGTATGCTATAATGAATACAGATATGTTCAATAAGACCAGAAAAAGGATATACGGAACGCTGATGACGATAGCAGTGCTCCTTATAGTGCTGATCGCGGCGACGAGCATTGCCGTATTTTCGGGAATGTTCGGCAACATATGCGTATCGATGGCAAAGGACAAGCTCGACCGCAGCATTTCGGCAGGCCGCCTTTACATAGATTCCATAATGTCCACAACGCATACGCTTGCGCTCAACCGCGAAATAAAAGAGGCGCTCGAAGGTTCGGGCACGGGCACGCTCACGTCCGCTCTCGACGCCGCGCGCAGCTATTCGCTGTATATAAACGGGATAACCGTATACGGAACGGACGGGAGCATATACACCTCATCAGGACTGACCGATCCGCCGACGACGGAGCAGCTGCGCCGCCATGCCGACATTGCCGAATTTTTTGACGACGCCGACTCTTCGGAGTACGTTTCGCTGCGCAATTCCGACATAATAAAAGCCTATGACGGCACCCCCTATGACGAGAGCGCCGGCATGATAAGCTGCTGCAGCAAGGTATATTCCGATGAAGGCGAGGTCATCGGCTGCATATTCTCCGACATATTCCCCGAAAACATCTACGGATATTTCTCGTTCGAAGGCGACAGACGGCTGAAAGGCAGCCTTGTGACGATAGCGTTCGGCGACGGGTACCTCTTCTCCGGCACGGCGGACGCCTCAGGATATATCCTCGCCGCGCCCGACACCGTGGTGAACGGCAGGCTCGTTGTATCGAGCATGCGCAATTTTTACGGCGCGACCGTGCGCATAGCCGTGCCGCTGTTGCCGCTGTACAGCGACGTGGCGCTTATAGCGGGCGTTACGGTCGCATGCAGCGCGGCGCTGATAGTCGCCACGCACTTTATCGCGCGCAGGGCGGCGGACGCCACGGACGACAGGCTGAACGCCCTGCTTTCAAAGATGACCGCCTCGACGCAGCGGTTCAGCTGATCATATTCGTTTCTGGATGCGTATGGTGACCTTCGTGCCCTGCCCCGGCGCGGAGCGCACGCTCAGCCCGTAATCCTCGCCGTATTCGAGCTTTATGCGCTCGTCCACGTTTTTGAGTCCGAACCCGCCGAGGTCGGACTTTTTCTTTGAAGAGACTATACCGCCGGACATATCGAAGCCGCAGCCGTCGTCCTCGACCTCGAACACGATGTCGCCGCCGGACAGCATGGTGCGTATGACGAGGTTGCCGCTCTTTTCCTCAAAGGCGTATTTGACGGCGTTTTCGGCCACGGGCTGCAAGATGAGCTTGAGCACCTTGTAATTTACGAGGCTCTCGTCCGTTTCGAAATGCACCTTCACCTTGTCGGGGAAACGCACCTTGTCTATCTCGAGATAGTGCCACGTCAGTTCGAGCTCCTCCCCCACCGTTATGAATTTATCGCCCTTGTGCAGGGAGAGCCGGAAGAACTTTGCAAGATTCAGGGTAAGATTTTCTATCTCGGGCTCGCCCTTCAGCTTTGCCATCCAGGACACGGCGTCGAGGGTATTGTATAAAAAGTGCGGGTTTATCTGCATCTGCAGGGCGTCCAGCTCCAGCTTGCGCTGCGTTTCGGCGTCCTCGCGGCTCTTCTGCATCAGCTCGAAGATGTGCGTTATCATCTCGTCGTACTTCTCTTCCAGCCGGAACAGCTCGTCGTTGCCGCTGAATTTCAGATCGCCCTTCCTGCCGGTCCTTATGGTGCGCTCCACATCGGCATGCAGTTCGGCGATGGGCCGGGATATCTTCTTGGCCCTGACTATGGCGACCACCACGCCCGCAACGAAAATCGCGATCATTATGCCCGTGAGTACCCACGAAAGGACGGTGAACGTGCCATAGTAATAGTCGTAATCGAGTATGCTGACGAGGAAGAAGTCGAAACCGTAACGCTCCTGCGCGGTCTGCATGGGGCTTACGACGATTATCTTCCTCTCCCCGTCCATATCTGTGACGCGCATGTCGGCGCCGCCGTCGAGGTCGTAGAGGTTGCCGTAGTAATACAGCCTGCCCACATAGTCCTTGTCGCCGTGCGAAAAGATATACCCGTCGGTGCCGATTATATACGAATAGCCTGAGCCGGAGTCCATGCTGGAAAGGCAGTAGGATATCGCCGTTTCGGGCAGAAAGAACACGAAACATCCCTTTGAGAGGGTGATGCCGTTGTCCATGTATATTATCAGGGCATGGCAGCCGTCCCTGTATTCGCCAAGAGTGACGCGGTTACTGTTTTCCTGCGCGGCGGCAAACGCCTCTTCCGAAGGGGCGATATAGCCGTTCACCGAGATATACCCGCCTTCGTCCCGCCAGCCGATGTCGGCGAAGGTATCGGTCTGGGCGAGCGCCGCAAGGGTGCGCAACGCCTCCGTCCTGACGGCATAGCTGTTGCCGCTCCTGAGGTCGTCGAGCGTTCCGGCGTTGTCCTCGTCGGTCATGCGCGCATAGGCGTAGGCCACTTCGTCTATTACGGCGACCACGCTGTCGTCCACGTCGTCGTGGTAGGAGAGCACGCTGTCGTACACATAGCCGTGCAGCGATACCGATACGGAGATATATACGGCCGCAAGCATCACGGCAAATATGCCCGTGAGCACCGCGGTGAACAGCAGGATGAATTTGGTGCTGAGCTTACTCTTCTTCATGGACGGATTCGGCATATTCGCTGGGCGTCACGCCCACCTGTTCCCTGAATACCTGCCCGAAATAGCGGCCGTCGGAAAACCCCACGGCGGAGGCTATCTCGTTGACGCGCATGGTGCCCTGTTTGAGCAGCTCTTTGGCCTTGGCTATGCGATAATATTTGAGGCAGTCGTTGAAAGTTTTGCCCGTCTCCACCTTGAACTCGTGCATCAGGTGGCTCTCCGAGACGAACAGCTTTTCGGCCGCCCACTTCACCGTCACCTTTTCGGCGTAGTGTTCGTATATGAGGGCAAGCGCCGCCTCGACGAGCGCCTTGGGCTTTTCCCTTCCGCCCGAGGACTGTTCCACGCCGCTGTATACGCCGCCAACTTCGAGCACGGGCGTAGCCGCCCGCCTTGCGCGCGCGGCGGCTTCGCACATGGTCAGCCCGATACCGAACGGTTCGCTTATGCCCACGGCGGCATACACGGTGCCCGCATAGCATTCGTCGAGCAGTCTTCCGGCACACTCGCGCAGCGCCTCGACGTCGGTGAGGGCGGTAACTAAAATAAACTTACCCCCTCCCATGCGACCTATCGACCCGAAGTTTTCGAGCGCCTCTGCAAACTTGCCGTAAAATTCTCCGAAGGCCCCGTCGTTCACGCGCAGCGAGCGGCCGCACACCACGATGCCCGATGAGGGAAACTCGATATTGAGCACGGAGAGCTGGCCGCGGAGGTTGGCGTCGTCGACGCCGTCTTCCAGGCGGCTGAAATACATCGCCTTGATATTTTCGGCGCCAGAGGCGAGGCTTTCGAGCGCGTTGCGCTTTTTGCGGCGTTCCTCGAGCGCGGCGAGCGTGTCGAGCACCTTCTTCGTGAGCTGTTCGTTGCCCTCGGGCTTTAGCAGATAACCGGACACGCCGTATTCGAGCGCCTTCCTTACATATTCGAAGTCGTTGTATCCGCTGTAAAAAATTATGGCGCCGTCGAAGTCGGCCTCGGCCAGCCTTTCGGCAAGCTCCAGCCCGTCCATCACCGGCATGCGGACGTCGGATATTATGAGGTCGGGGGCGTACTTTTTTACGGCTTCGAGGGCCTGTTTGCCGTTGTCGCACTCGGCGACGACCTCTATGCCCAGCGAGGCCCAGTCCACCGTCTTTTCGATGCCCTTCCTCACCAGATATTCGTTGTCGACTATAATAAGTTTGTATGTCCTTGCCATGATACGTAAACCTTTGCTTATATTATAGCACAGGGATACAAATTTTTTCAAGTGGCAATTTGATTTTCGGGGCGTTTTTTACATGCAAAAAGGCACGGAATGCATTCCGTGCCTTTAATATGGCGCACTTCAGGCCGACTTTGCGCTCAGCTCCCTGAACACGGTCTGCGGCATGACGGCGCATATGAGGCTGTAGATACTCTCCTTGCTCTCCTTGCAACCGTCAGAAAGCCAGTTCATGATGAGATCAGTTATCGCCGAACAATACAGTTTTAAGGCGAGCAGGTTGAGCGCGGAGGACATGTCCCCGCCGTTTTCGGCGTACTTTTTTATGAGGTATTTGTATGTAAGGTTTTCATGGTAGTGGCGCGCCGAGTTCACGTCGGAGGAATCGAACGCATGCAGGACTACCCTGGCGTGCTTTTCGAACACGGACAGACACTGCTTCATGAACTGCTCCCAGCTCTCCGCATCCTGAGACACCTCGCAGTAAATGCGGTTCTGCAGGCAGGCGCAGCACAGCGAGTACTTGTCGAGGTAATGCTTGTAGAACGTGCCCTTGCACGACCCCACCTCCTCGATTATTTCGCCTACGGTGATGTTGTCGATGTTTTTTTCCTCGAGAAGAACGAGCATCCCCTGCTCGAAATACTTCTTCATATTCATGACTTTATTTTCTCCTTGCAGACAAAAACAAACATTTTCCGTTTGTTTGTATCACGCCTGTATTGTAGCGTACGGCGGACGATTTGTCCATAGCCGCGGCGCATGTCTGCAGACTTTTATACAATAATTGCAGATTTACCGCACTGTTTTTGCGGTGTTTATGCTTTTTATACCATATCCGCGCCACATGCAAAAAACAGACCGAAAACACATTTCGGTCTGTTTTTTTGCACTATTTATGCCGCCGCGGCGAGCAACGCGTCCCGCGAATAGACGTAAAGCACATCCATGTTGGGCGCGCCGTAGGCAAGCGCTTCTATCGTGACGGTGTTTATTCCCTCTTTCAGCGTTATCCCGCTTACGGTGACCGCCTGCCAGCAATAATAGTTTGCCACCGAGTCGACTTCGAGCACGATGCCGCCGAGGTCGGCCGCCACGCCGTTTATTCTTAAAATTATCTTGTCCTGCAGGTCGTGCGTGGCGACGTTGCCGTTGACGTCGGCGTCGAAGTAGGCGCTCGCCAGCATTACCGTTATGTCGGCCTCGGCCGCGCCGGAACTGGAAAATCTCCAGGTTATGGTGTTGCCTGCAACTGCGAAGTTGCCTATCGCGCCGTTTCCGCTTGCGGAGGCGCCGGTGTTTTCGTATATGTACCGTTCGATGAGCTCCACGCCTTCGCGCGAAGACACGCTGTCGCCGAGGTCGGCGTCTTCCGCCTCGTAGATGAGGGACGGCTGCCTGCCCCCGCCGCCGAGATAGTCGTTGGACGGCACTATTGCGCTTTCGCAGGCCGGCGGCAGCGGCTGCCCGGTGTATACGCGCACAGACAGCACCTTTACCTTTTGCGAACACTCCGCCGCGACCACGTTTTCCAGCAGCTCCACGGGCACTCCTTCGAGCACGACGATGTTGACGCCCCGCTTCAGGGATATCCCCTCGAGGTTGACGGTGCTGCCGTTCACATCGAGCGCAAGCTCGCCGGCGGCGACGGGAATATCTTCCTCCGCCTGCACGGTGAGCACATAGTCGGCGCTGTTTACGGGCACGCCGGCATACAGCACAAAGCCGTCGGAACTTTCGAAGTCGAGGTATTCGGAATACCTTCCGCTATATTCTCCGCAGGTGACGCCGTTTATGTCGTAGTGCTTTACGGCACGCAGCTCCACCCCGTCGGTATACACTTTGAGCACGTCGGCGTTGGGCATGGTGATGCCCCGTCCGCCGTCTTTGGGTCCTATCTCTATGCGGTTGCTCTCCTGCAGCCGCACGTTCTTTATTACGACGTATCTCCACTCGAAATAGCTGTGCTCGTCGAACCCCGGGAAGGAAACGAAGGTGAAATCCACCTGCACGCCGTTCACCGTGCAATATACATAGTCGCCCATCGGGTCGAGCCCGGCGATGCCGTCCGCGGAATAGAGCGTGTTCGACATCCTGAACACGAGGTCGGCGGTGCAGGGGCGCTCCGCCTCGATGTTGAACAGTATATAGTTGCCCGCCTTTGATATGTTTTCCACCAGTTTGCCGCCGCTGGGGCTGTTGCAGCTGCCGTCGTCCTCCTTGATGTAGGTGTCGCCGTTGTTCAGCCCTCCGGCCGTGCAGACGTAGGCCTCCTCGGCCTCGAACACCAGCTCGTCGGGGCGGACGCTGAATTCGTCCTCGTCGTAAAAGACTTCGCCGAAGTAATCCGAATCGGGTGCGTTAGCCGTGATGGCGTCGCCGCACCTTTCGCACTGCGAGACCATCATGAGCAGCTCGTCGCTGTAATGGAAGTTGCCGTATATGTGCCCGAGAGGAGAGATGAGGTCGCTCACATAGGAATACCCGCAGTCGTCGCAGTATCTGCGCGAATATCCCTCGTCCGTGCATGTGGCGGGATATACCGAGTTCTTCCAGAAATGGCTGTGCTCCTTTACCTGCCCGCGCTCCGGAGTGACGGCGACATAGTCAATATTCAGCCGCTCCCCGTCGGAGAGGGCGGTATACACCAGCGTATTCACGCCCGCCTTTGCGGTGAACGTGCCGAGATCGAGTATCTGCCAGTTGTCGCAGTACTGCGTGCCCTCGTCTATGACGAATTCGGGGATATCCACGGCGTCGCCGTTGAGCGAAACGGTGAACACCCTGCCCTCGCCCGCGGTAAAGGCATAGCCCAAAGGGTCGGCGTTGGCGACGGCCGCGCGTATGCGGCACTCCGTCTGCCGGTCTGCGGTAAAGAACCACGTGGCGGTGCTGCCCGCATACATCTTGCCCGCGAACTTCCCGCCGCCCGTTATGTATTCGCTGCGGCTGTTGGCGCGGGTCACTTCGGCTATATCCTCGTCGTATTCCGGTTCAAGCACGGCGTTTTCCGCCTCGAGCACGCACTGCGAACCGCGGCTGCCGCATGCCGGCAGCGCGGTCACAGAGAGCGCCACCGCCGCCGCAAGGACGAGGCACGTTAAAAATTTCAACTTCATTATCTTTCCGTAAACGCAATCATTCTGTATAGTTTCCCGCTATGAACGAGGTGAACGGCTGCTTGGCGCCGCCCGTGAGCACGCTTTTGCCGTGCCCGTTTATTACGCTGTTTATGCCGAGCGACCTGCCCGAATCGTCCTCGCTGGGCTGGAAGTTGGCGATCGCCATGTGTATTATGGATATGCCTGCGTTCGAAGGCGCCTCTATGGCAGTGTCGAGCTGCACGTTGTGGCTGTAACATACGAAATATACGCCTATGCCGTAGGCGGTGTGGGTCTGCACGCCGTCCGCCACCTTGTAGCTTGCAAAGCCGCGGCTTACCCCGTTCATCCACGCCGACTGATCGGTGGCGTCGTAGGGGGTCTCCGACTGGTAGAAGCACACGAAACCGTTTTCGCCGTTCCACAATGTCTGATACTCGCCGAAGTGTTCCACCATCAGCCCGTAGCAGCGCACGTCATCGCCGTTGACGACCACGCCGTGCTTTGCGTAGTTGGATATCTCCTCCCCCTGCCAGCCCACGCCGAACGTGTGGTCAGCGCGCCATACCCAGAAGTTGTCGCCTATTACGTTGTCGGAATTTATCTCCAGCGCGGTATCCACGCTTACGGTGCGCGGACTAAGGGTGCCGTCCTTGCCGTCGGGGAATCTTCCGCCGCCTATGCGGAAGAACACGTCGCTCAGCGATACCGGCTCGCCGCCCGCGTTGGCGTGCACCGTTTCGCCCACGCGCATGAGCATTTCGCATTCCGAGCCCGCGTCGAGCAGCACCCCGCCGAAGCACACGCCGGGCACGTCGGCTATCTGCACGCATCCCAGGGTGTTGGAGGGCGCGGTCTGCAGCGTGGCAAGCCCCATGCCGAGCACCACCGTTTCGCCCAGCCCGATATACAGGGGCTCATCCAGCACATATATGCCCGGGGTGAGCAGCAGGTGCATGCCCTGCGCGAGCGCGGCGTTCAGGCTGTCGGCCGTGTCTCTGTCCGCGTCGGCTATGTAAAAATCGGTGAGCGGTATAAATTCGCCGGGAGTGCCGCCCTTCCAGCTCACGCCCTTTGTATCTTCGCGCAGGGCGGGCACAAACACGCCGAAGCCCTGCCGTTCATCGAACATTATATACGGCTTTTCGCGCAGACTGCCCGTCGTTTCGAGCACGGTGTTGCGCGTCGAGGGCCATTCGCCGCGGATCTCCCCCTCCACGCCCGAAAACACCATGTTTATGTCCGTCTTTGTCCATTCGGTAAAGCTGCTGTTGCGCGTGAACCACTGCTGCTGGGTGCTGTTGTTTATGTCGCCCGCCACGGCGCTGTCGGCGAGGAATCCGCCGGAGGAATAGCCGCCGCTGTCCAGCGAAAGGTCGCCCGCGATGTTCATGCGGCGCAGGCTGGTCGCCTGGGATACGCTCCACTGCGCGTCGGACGCCACCGAAAAGTTTTCCGCCGAACGCCAGAAGTTGGTGAGGCAGTTGTTCATGTCGGGGCGTTGGGGCACGTAAAAGCCGCCCAGCGTGACATCTTCGGGGGAGTAGCCCGCGCCATAAAAACTTGTATAGTAGCCTATCTTGGCCGTGACCTGCGGGTATTCGCCGGGCATGAATATGAACGCGCTGCGCTCGAGGCTGAATTCGCTGCTCACGAGGCGCGAATACACCTCGTCTATCTCGCTCTGTATCTCCTCTTCGCCGTCGTTTTCGTCATATACCCGCACGTTTTCGCCGAATATGTCGTAATAGCAGTAAGGCTCGGTCTGCGAGACGACCTCCCCGCCCCTCGTCTGCTTCAATACGTAGTATGCCGAATAATCTTCCGAAGAATAGCTGCCGTCGGCCTCGGCTACCATGGTATATGTGCCGTCCTTTTCGTCCGAACGCCACACCTCCGCGGCGCCGCCCTTCCATTCGAGCACTACTTCGCCTTCCGCAAAGCGGGCGGTGACATCGGTTATCCCGCCGGCGTCCGCACACGCGGCAAGAACCGCGGCAGCGGAGCAGGCAACGGAGACCGCGGCAAGGACGGCAACAATAAGTTTTTTCATAAAATTCTCCTTATACGATAACAGCCGCGGCAGAGCCGCCGCGGCTGAATATTGTGCATTGTGTTGTTGCAGAGCTGTTATGCAGCTGCTTCGGGCGCCGCCTTCACATAGATGGAAACAACGTGTCCGCCCCATGTCGTGAATTCGCCAAGGCTGAATTCTATCTTGTCGCCGTCGGTTTCGGTGAAGGTTATCTTTGTCTCGGTATCTATATTGGTGCTCTCGAGGTTGGTGCCTTTGCTACCCGTGAAGCTCAGATGCGAGAACAGAACTTCGCCTATCGTATTGTTCCTTGCGGAGAGGTCAAGGCTCATCTTCCATGTGCCTTCGGATACTTCAAGGAGTACGGTCGCAGGAGCGTCTTCCGTGCCGACATAAGTGAGCTGCGTGCCCATCCAGTCGGTACTTACCGAACCGGAAGATTCATCACCGTTGTTAAGCAATTCAGCAAACAGGTCGGTGGTCATTATTGTAGTGATATCTTCGTTGGAAAGCGTATCAAGATATGTGCCGCTTACTACAAGATAAGGCTTTTCGTTTGCCGTTTCAAGCGTTACGCCGGTGATCTCTATTTCGGCTTTTTCAACCGCTTCATTCAAGCCGCGGAATACAAAGCCGCCCCACTTGCCGAAACCGACATAGTATACCCTTGTACCTGTTTCATTGGAAGCCTTGAGGCCGTAATTGTTCTCAATAAGGCCGAAATTAACAATTTCAAGATTATCGTTCACGCAATCGTTATTGGGCAGATTGGCTTCGTTGTTGGGCTTAGCAACTTCAGTCGAGTTATCTACCGACTCAACTATCTTGAGATGGAAGTAACCGTCAGTATCGAGAGGAGTATCGGCTATGGTGAGTTCTACGGTGTAGTTGCCCTCCGCGTCGATCTCGCCGACGGCCACGTCAGAGTCGTTTGACCATGTGTCGATCTGCACTGCATTACCCGCAAATTCTTTATTCACCGTACCCGTAAACGTAACCACGAGGTCACCGTCTTTATTGACTTCTGCACTGAATGTAAATTCATGCTGGAAGTACACCGTAACAACAGCTTTAAGTGCGCCGTTATAGTCGGCAAACTTATATACGTAGCTACCGTCGTTGATGTTCTGGTTGAGATCGACGCCGTTAGAACTGATATCCTGCGATTCTTCGATCCCATCCATAACTGCAACGAGCTTGATATCAAGCCACGAACCGAGGTAGTCGATGGGATTGCCGTCCTCGTCCTTCTGCTCTGCAAGTTTGCGCATGTCAAACTTGAGTTTGAACGCCTCGCCCCTCTTCGCTTCGGCGCCGCCGAAGGAATCACCTTCAAGAGTGATGTTCTTGTTGCCCTCGTGGAAGAACAGCGTCAGCTGAGTGGCTGCTTTATATGTACCTTCTATTACAAGGTAAGGAACATTCTCTTCCAGCACATAAGAAACAGAAGTTACATCAACAAGGTTTGCAATATAATTTGCTGTATATGTGCGGCTCACAAGATTTGTTGCCGCTATTTCAGTATCGCTTATGTTTTCTTCACCCGTTCTGAGGCTTACATTCCAGTTAAGGAATATGAAGTCGCCGGTCTGTTCACCCTTATTCCACATAGTGAATAAAGGAAGCTCCACAGGAGACGTGATTGCGGAATAAGAGAAGGTTATAACGCCTTCCGCATCCTGAGCAACGTCGTGCAGTTCGGTATTCGTTTTAAGACCTTCAAGATAATCCGTGTCGAGCGTGCCGCCTGCGGGATCGATGGTGATGAGCACCTCTACCGCCTTGGTCAGCTGCACGGGAGCCGATTCAACGCCGAGATACTTTACCGAGAAGAAAGTGTCGCCGAGCGCAAACGCGTTGCCGTTCTGGTACACTACCGTATAGTTCGTAACGGCTTCCGTTTTGCCGGAGCCCGCGTATTTAACGCTTACCACCATGCCCTCGGGATCGAGCGTCTGACCTTCATAATAGGTCATCGTAGCGGGATTGGTAGAGACGGTTACCGATTCAACGGTGTCTTCCGTTTCGACCTTTATGGTCGTATCGCTCCTTATTATTACGTTGTACTTGCCGCTGCTGTCCGCCGAAACAGTCCTGTCGTTCACGCGTACAGCGGATACCTCGTAGCCCTTGTCGGCCTCTACGGTGAAGCTGACGGTGCTGCCTTCCTTTGCCTCGGAGGGAAGTTCGTCGCTGTCCTCAACGGTGACAGTGGCGTTTTCGCTCACTTCCCACTTTATGGAATATCTTGTCGCTTTGTCGCCGCAGGCTGCAAGGCAGACGGCAAACACCGTTATGACGGCAAGGACAATTATCCATAACAATTTTTTCTTTGCCATATGATCCTCCTTTATATTTGTTCCAAGTACGCTTTTGTACTTCGTACATATTTATTTTAACTCATGGCGGCCGCAAGCACAATGGACACTTTTTTCAATTGGTATAAAATTAAACGCTAAACGATTACGGTAATAATTTTCATATTATGTAAACCTGCAACACGCGTCAAATTGACGCAACTGCCGCAAACGATTCGTTTTGTTCATAAACAATTCATGCGCGCCGCAGAAGCGGCGCGCATGAATTAAATGTTTATATTATATAATACATAACTTATATAATACATAACACATTGTGATAGATTTGTGAAAATTTTCCGCCGTTTCCGGGCATAAAAAAAGGCCCCGCGGCAGAAGCCGCGGGGCTTGACGTGTAAATTTTTTGTCACAGCAGTCTGAGCACCTGCCGCGCGTTCGTGTCGGGCTTTACCTTATCCATCACCTTTGCGATCTTGCCCTCCTCGTCGATGATGAACGTTGTGCGCACGACGCCCATGCTCGTCTTGCCGTAGAGCTTTTTCTCCTGCCACACCCCGTAAGCCTGTATGGCTTTCAGCTCTGGATCGGAGAGCAGAATGAACGGCAGGTTATACTTTTCGGCAAACCTTGCGTGCGACTGAACGCTGTCCTTGCTGATGCCTATCACCACCGCGTTCTTGTTGCCGAACTCGGCAAAGTCCTCTGCAAAGGCACACGCCTGACGCGTGCAGCCGGGGGTGTTGTCCTTGGGGTAAAAGTATACCACCACTTTTTTGCCGATAAAATCCGAAAGCGAGACCTGCTTCCCGTCCTTGTCCGAAAGGGTAAACGCGGGAGCCTGCATACCTTCCTGTAACATAGCTACCTCCTTACATCTTGTTGCATACATTATACTGTAAGAGACTAATACGAACACGATTTGAAGCGTGAATATCACGGCACCTGCTGCGTTAAACCCCTTGAAC
>DVIK01000072.1 GCA_018711385.1 Candidatus Coproplasma avistercoris | reverse complement strand
GGAGAAGAGGGAGGCGTTGCCTGAACGGGCGCGCCTCTTTTTGTAATAAAAATTGCGGCAAAGAGGTTGTTTTTTCTGCGCGGATATGTTACAATTTAACGTGGATACAAATTTACACTGCGGCGGGCGCGCGTTTTTGCACGCTCCCCCGCACGGAGAGCTTTATGACGAGAACATACATTAAAGAGCTGTATGCAGATCCCGCCCCGTTCGGCGGCAGGGAAGTGACCGTCCGCGGCTGGGCGCGCACCGTGCGCGACGGCAAGAACGTGGGCTTTGTCGAACTCAACGACGGCACCTGCCAGCTCAACTGCCAGGTCGTGCTCTCGCGCGAAGATCTGGCCGGCTACGACAAGATAGTGCACTGCGGCGTGGGCGCCGCACTCACGGTGAGCGGCAGGATAGAACTCACCCCCGGCATGCGCCAGCCGTTCGAACTGCGCGCGGCGGAGGTGACGGTAGACGGCGCGTCGCTGCCTTCGTATCCCCTGCAAAAAAAGCGCCATTCGCCCGAATTTTTGCGCGGCATAGCCCACCTGCGCCCCAGGACCAACCTGTTCGGCGCGGTGTTCCGCATCCGTTCGCAGGCGGCGTTCGCCATTCATAAATTCTTCAACGAGCGCGGCTTCGTGTATGTGCATACGCCCATAATCACCGGTTCCGACTGCGAGGGCGCGGGCGCCATGTTCAGGGTGACCACTCTGGAGCCCGGCGAGACCGACCTTTCCAAGGACTTCTTCGGCAAGCGCGCGGCGCTCACCGTATCCGGCCAGCTCGATGTCGAGACGTTCGCCATGGCCTTTTCCAACGTATATACCTTCGGCCCCACCTTCCGCGCCGAAAATTCCAACACCGCCCGCCACGCCGCCGAGTTCTGGATGATAGAGCCCGAGATGGCGTTCTGCGACCTTGCGGGCGACATGGACGTGGCCGAGGCGATGGTGAAGTCGGTCGCAGAATACGTGCACGAGACGTGCGCGTACGAGGTGGACTTCCTCGAAGAGCGCGTCTGCCCCGGGCTGAAAGAGCGCTTCGAAGCGCTCAAGGGCGGGGACTTTGTAAGGCTTTCATACACCAAGGCGATAGACATCCTGAAAGAAGCGATAGCGGGCGGCAAGCAGTTCGAATACCCCGTGGAGTGGGGGTGCGACCTGCAGAGCGAGCACGAACGTTACCTCACCGAGACGGTATATAAAAAGCCGGTGTTCCTCACCGACTACCCCAAGGAGATCAAGGCGTTCTATATGCGCCTCAACGACGACGGCAGGACGGTTGCCGCCGCCGACCTGCTCGTTCCGGGCATAGGCGAACTCATAGGCGGCAGCCAGAGGGAGGAGAGGCTGGACGTGCTCGAAACCAGGATGGCGGAGTGCGGCCTCAACGCCGAAGATTATGAGTTTTACACCGATCTGAGGCGCTACGGCGGCTGCGTGCACTCGGGCTTCGGCCTGGGCTTCGAAAGGCTTATAATGTACCTGACGGGCGTGGCCAACATAAGGGACGTCATTCCCTTCCCCCGCACTGTGGGCAACCTGGAATACTGAAAAACTTTCCGTAAGCCGGCCGCGGCGCGCTTAAACCTTCCGCGGAATAATTCAAGGGGTATTAAAATGGTAAAGATCATCGTAGACGCGATGGGCGGCGACAACGCCCCCGCGGCGCCCGTCGAGGGCGCGGTAAAGGCGCTCGAAGCAGATAAGGAGCTGTACCTCATACTTGCGGGCAGGGCCGAAGTCATCGGCGCCGAGCTTGCAAAGTACGAATACGATAAATCGCGCGTGGAGATAATGGACTGCCGCGACGTCATAGACATGAACGACATCCCCACCGAGGCCATACGCAAAAAGGAATCCTCGCTGGTCAAAGCGTTCAGGCTGCTGAAATCGGACGACGAGGCCGCGGGCCTCGTTACGGCCGGCTCCACCGGCGCGACCATCGCTGGCGGCCAGTTGCTGCTCGGCAGGATACGCGGCATAAAGCGCCCCGCGCTCTGCCCCGCCATACCCAACATACGCGGCAGCTACACTCTGCTGTGCGACTGCGGCGCCAACGCCGAATGCAAGCCCTCGATGCTCTGCCAGTTTGCAGTGCTCGCCTCCGCCTACGCCGAGGCGGCGTTCGGCATAAGGAACGCAAAGGTGGGGCTTTTGAACAACGGCACCGAGGAGCACAAGGGCGATCCCCTGCACCAGCAGACCTATCAGCTGCTCAAAAGGATGGACGTCATAAACTTCGGCGGCAACATCGAAGGGCACGACATCATGATAGGCGATTGCGACGTCGCCGTGTGCGACGGCTTTTCGGGCAACATAGCGCTCAAATCCATCGAGGGCTGCGCAAAGCTCATACTCGCCGTGCTCAAAAAGGAGGCGACAAGCTCGCTCTCGTCCAAGATAGGCAGCCTGTTCCTCATGAAGGGTTTCAGGAACATGCGCGAGCGGCTGGACTTCGAGGCCGTGGGCGGCGCGCTGCTGCTCGGCGTAAAGAAGGTGGTCGTAAAGAGTCACGGCTCCTCCAAGGCCAAAACCATTACGGCGGCCGTTCAGAACGCCGCCGCCATATACCGCGGCGACCTCATCGGAAGGGTGGAACGCAAACTTGCCGCCGTTGACTGGGCGAACCTTATACCCGATGAAGAGTGAAAAACTTTCCCCCGCAGCCATGGCGGAGCTCGAGGGGCGGCTGGGCTATGCCTTCCGCGACGCGCGCCTGCTTTCGCGGGCGCTCACGCATGCCTCGGCTTCGGGCACGGAAAATTACGAGGAGCTGGAATTTCTGGGCGATTCTGTCATCCAGCTCTGCGTAACGGACAGGCTGTATAAAAAGGGCGGCAGCGCAGGCGAAATGACTGCCGAACGGCAACTGCTGGTCTCGCACGAGCCGCTCAAACAGGCGGCCTCAGAGCTCGGGCTGCACGACTATATCGTATACGAGGGCGGCGTGGGCGAAAAGGCGCTCTCATCCGTCTATGAATCGGTGTGCGGCGCGATATATGCCGACGGCGGCTTTGCCGAGGCGCAAAAGTTTGTATCGCGCACGCTGCTCGCCGCGCACGTCAGCGCGCCGAGGAACTTCAAGGGCGAGCTGCAGGAGCTTGTCCAGCAGCGGCACGAACGTCTGCCCGAATACGACACCCGCCGCACGGGCGGCTCTGCCGACAGGCCGCAATTCGAAAGCCGCGTAAGCGTGGCGGGCCGCACCTTTTACGGCAGCGGCGGCAGCAAGGCCGAGGCGGAAAAGCGCGCAGCGGAAGCCGCGCTCGAGGCGCTGGGCAATCCGCGCAAAAATTTTTGATTGACCCCGATATATGGCGCGGCGAACGCGTCTTAACGCAGTTTTATTTATAGTTTTTGTTATGGAATCGTTAAAGAATATTGTTGACGGCGACACGCTCTACGAGTTTTATTTCGACGGCTCGGGCAGGCGGTTCGACGTAGGCTACATACTCTCTTCCGACGAGGAGTGGGCGCTTATCGAGCTCATCTCCCCCGAGGGCGGGCACGAGGGCTACCGGCTGGTATTTGCCGACGAGATAGTCATGCTTCAATACGGCACCCAGTATCTTGAAAAGCTCGCCGACCTTATGGCGGCAAGACACACCGAGCGCAAGCCGCTCGAATTTTCCGGCTCGGGGCTGTTCGGTTCTGTCATGGACTTTGTGATGACCAACCGCTTTGTCTGCACGGTGGAGCTCGCCGGCGAGCGCGCGTTCACCGAGCACGGCTTCATCGAAAAGATCGGCATAGATACTTTCCGCATGGAGCTGATAGACGAATACGGCAAGCCCGACGGGCATATGGTGGCGGAACTTGCCGACGTGAGCGCCGTAACCTTCAACTCCTCCGAAGAGCGCAACCTTGCCCTGCTCAATTTGTTCAGAAAGTGACATGTTTGCCCGTTGCTTCGGGCATATATATGCACTAATTTAATGTAATTGCCGTGCGCAACTGCGCGGCGCGGGTTCAGTTTATGGTAACTTTCAAACAGATAGAACTTGTCGGGTTCAAGTCCTTTGCGGACAAAACGGTAATACCTTTCACCGACGGCGTCACCTGCATAGTCGGCCCCAACGGCTGCGGCAAATCCAACGTTGCCGACGCCATCCGCTGGGTACTGGGCGAGCAGTCGGCAAAGATGATGCGCGGCTCGCAGATGCTCGACGTCATCTTCAACGGCACCGAAAAGAGGCGCCCCACTTCGTTCTGCGAAGTCACGCTCTCGTTTGACAACACTTCGCGCATATTCGACATCGATTGCGACGAAGTGGAGATGACGCGCCGCCTTTACCGCAGCGGCGAAAGCGAATATCTTCTCAACCGCCAGCCTTCGAGGATGAAGATACTTACGGGGCTGCTGCACGGCGCGGGCGCCGCAAAAGAGGGCTATTCGATAATCGGCCAGGGCCGCATCGAGATGATAATGAACGCCAAGCCCGAGGACAGGCGCGCCATCTTCGAGGAGGCCACGGGCATAGCCATGTTCAAGGACAGGAAGGCCGACGCCGAGCGCAAGCTCGATGCCGCGCGCGACAACCTGTACGTGTTCCTGCAGCGCATGCACGAGGTCGAGCGTCAGCTCGGCCCCGCAGAAAAGGCCGCCGAGAGCGCGATAAAGTACGAGGAACTGTACGACAAGCTGCGCACCTGCGAAATAAATTCCTACATATACCAGCACGACACCAGCGCCGAGCGCAAGCAGAAGATAACCGACAAAATAAATTCCTGCACCGCGCAGATAGAAGAGCTCACCGCCCGCTCGGAGGAGATCCAGCGCGAATACGAGGACTGCCGCGACAGGGTGAACAGCGCCGACGGCGAGCTTGCCGACCTCAACGACAGGCTGCTGCGCTACACCGTGGGCATACAGCGCAAGACGGGCGAGGGCATGGTGCTGCAGGAGAAGGCCAATTCGGTAAAGGCCAGGCTGCACGCGGCGCAGGAGGATGTGACCTTCTCGACCAAGCGAATAGACGAGATCGAACGCGAGATACGCAGGGCCGAGGCCTACGGCGCAAAGAACGCCGAACGTGCCGAAAAACTTGCCGCCGACTGTGCGGCGGTAGAGGCGGAGCTTGCCGAACTTTCGCGCGAGATAGGCCAGTTCGAGGCGATGAACGACGAAAACCGCAAAAAGGTGATGGATACCTTCCGCGACCTTTCGGACATCAACAAGGACATGGGCTCGATAGAGGCTCAGCGCGACCTTCTGAACGAGCGCCTTGCCGAAGTAAAGCAGACGCTCGAAGAGATCGAGGCGCAGCGCAGGGCCTATAAGGAGGAATACGACGCCTGCATAAAAAAGCGCGGCGAGCTCACCGACTTCATCTCCTCGGAAAACGACATAATGGAGAGGGCGCAGGCTGATGTGCGCGGCTGCGAGGAGGCTGTGCAGAACTACACCCGCAGGGCATACGACGCCCGCTCGCAGATAAACGGCCTCAACGACAGCCTCGCCACCGTAAAGGCGCTGCGCGACCGCTTCGACGGCTACATATATTCGGTAAAGCGGCTGATGACCGATGCCAAGGCATATCCCGAGATCTCCGCAAAGATCCAGGGCCTCATCGCCGACATAGTTTCCACTTCGGGCGAATACGAAGTGGCCATAGAGACGGCGTTCGGCGGCGCCATGCAGAACGTTGTCACGCGCACGCGCGAAGACGCCAAGGCACTCATCGAGCACCTCAAGCGCACCCGCGGCGGCCAGGTAACCTTCCTGCCCGTCGATGCGCTCGCTCCCCGCACCGAAGGCCCGCAGATACGCTCCGCCATAAAGGAAAAGGGCGCCATCGGCTTTGCCGTGGAGCTGGTGGAGTACGACAGAAAGTACGACAACGTCATAAGGTACCTTCTGGGCAACACCCTCGTCTGCGACAACATCGAAAGCGCCACGATAATCTCCCGCCGGTATCCTCGTGCGTTCAAGATAGTCACTCTCGACGGCGACGTCATAAACAGCTCCGGCTCCATGACGGGCGGCTCGCGCAAGGATAATGCCGGCAACCTGCTTGCGAACGAGCGCCGCATTAAGGAGATAGAGGACAGCATAGCCGACAAAAAGGCGGCCCTCTCCCGCGCGGAGACAATGCGCGACAAGGCGCAGGCGGAACTTTCGGAAAAGAGCGCGGAGCTGGAAAAGCTGCGCGAGCGCTTCCAGAACTCGCGCACCGAACTTGCCGCAAACGAGCAGCTCTCCGAAAGCCTTCTCAAGCAGCTCAGCGGCGAAGAGAGCAGGTTCTCTGTATTCTCCCAGACCGAGCAGATGATAAGCGACAGACTCGCCGCGCTCGACGACAGGTATTCGCAGACTTCCCGCGGCGCAAACGACCTGAACAAGCAGTCTACGGCGGCGTCGTCGGCGATAGAGAACATCACCACGCAGTACGACGTGCTGGTAAAGCAGCGCGATTCCAAGCTGGAAAAACTCAACTCAGCCAAAGTGGAAAAGGCGTCGCTGGACGCGGCCGTAAAGTCCGGCAGGGAGAACATAGAAAGGCTTAACGGCGAAAAGGAAGAGCTGATAAGCAAGATAGCCCGCACCCGCGCCGACATCCCCAACATCGAGCGCGAGTTGGAAGAACTCAATATCCAGGCCGAGCACTCCGTGCTCACCGAAGAGGAGCAGGCGGTGGCCGACGATCTGCGCAGGCAGATAAAGGAGACCACCGAGAGCAAGACGGCGCTCAATAACCGCATAAAGGAGATAGACGCCGAACGCCTGGAACTGCACAGGCGCACGCAGGAGCTCACCGAAAGGCGCAACGGATCGCAGATAGCGCTGACCAAGCTCGACGCAGACCTCGAAAATATGCAGCAGCGCATTTCGGAGGAGTACGGCGAGGACTACGAAGGCTGCCTCAAATACAAGGTGGAGGACTTCGACATGTCTTCGGCGGCAAGCACGGCCTCCTCGCTCAAGCGCCAGATAACCATGCTCGGCGCGGTAAATCCCAACGCCGTAGCCGAATACAGGGAGGTCAAGGAGCGGTACGACAAGATGTCCGAGGAAAAATCGGACATGGAAAAGGCCATCGACGACCTCAACGTCGCCCTCAACGAAATAAGGGACGAGATGCTCCGCATCTTCAA
The DNA here is from genome assembly GCA_018711385.1 of Candidatus Coproplasma avistercoris. GTDB lineage: Bacteria > Bacillota > Clostridia > Christensenellales > Borkfalkiaceae > Coproplasma > Coproplasma avistercoris. Next base: position 744 of record DVIK01000072.1, on the reverse strand, counting down.
CGAGGGCTTCGAAAAGATAAACGAGAACTTCAAACAGACCTTCAAGGAGCTGTTCGGCGGCGGCCGCGCGGAACTGCAGCTCGACTACACCGACTGCGAGGACCCTCTGGATGCTGGCGTGGAGATAGTCGCCTGCCCTCCCGGCAAAAAACTTACAAAGATCTCGCTGCTCTCCGGCGGCGAGCGCGCCCTAACCGCGATAGCCATTCTGTTCGCGATCATCGGCATGCGCCCCATGCCCTTCTGCGTGCTCGACGAGATCGAGGCGGCGCTGGACGAGGCCAACGTGGGAAGGTATGCAAAGTACCTTAAAAAGTTCTCCACGCAGACGCAGTTCATCGTAATAACCCACCGCAAGCCCACTATGGAGAACGCCGACAACCTGTTCGGCGTCACCATGGAGGAAAAGGGCGTCTCCAAGATAGTATCCGTCAAGCTCTCCGAAGTTCAGGCAAGGCTCGGTGGCGACACGGTGGTGTAAAATTGCCGGTTTCTGCGGCCTGTGCGCTGCAAATCACCATGTGCGGCCTGCGCGCCGCCCTATAACGGAGCATGTTTATGGGATTTTTTTCCAGAATAGCAAATGCATTAAAAAAGACGAAGGAGAGCCTCGGCGGCGCCATAAAGGCCCTCTTTACCGGAAACAGGATAGGCAAGGAGTTCTATGAAGAGCTCGAAGAGGTGCTCATTTCCGCCGACATCTCGGTGACTACCGCAGAAGAGGTGGTGGAACAGCTGAAGGAG
>DVIK01000071.1 GCA_018711385.1 Candidatus Coproplasma avistercoris | reverse complement strand
TGCGCTACTTCAACCCCGTCGGCGCGCACGAAAGCGGCCTTATAGGCGAGGACCCCCGCGGCATCCCCAACAACCTCACCCCGTACATCGCAAAGGTGGCGATAGGCGAGCTGAAGGAGGTGGGCGTGTTCGGCAACGACTATCCCACTCCCGACGGCACGGGCGTGCGCGACTATATACACGTCGTCGACCTCGCCAAAGGTCACGTCGCCGCGATAGAGCGCTGCAAAAAGAGCGGCGTGTATGTGTATAACCTGGGCACGGGCGTGGGTTACAGCGTGATGGACGTCATCCATGCCTACGAAAAGGCGTGCGGACACGCCATACCCTATTCGGTGAAACCCCGCCGCCCCGGCGACATAGCCGCGTGCTATGCAGACGCCTCCAAGGCCGAACGCGAACTCGGCTGGAAGGCGCGCTACGGCATAGACGAGATGTGCGCCTCTTCGTGGAACTGGCAGAAAAACAACCCCAAAGGATACGAAAAATAACCGCGTCCGCCCGTAGATCACGGGGGGACGGCTGTAATGCGCCCCGCAAATTTTGCCTTTGCGGGGTGCGGTTTTTACAAGTTTGTTACAATGCCTGCCCGGGAAAGGGCAGTGCGCACAAAAAATTTTACAATTTTATTACAACTTCGTGAAAACTATATTACAGTTGGCTGGTACAATAGTAATAGCATCAAAGGAGAATAAAAATGGATTTTGCTAACCTGACCACGGTCACCAGCGTAGTTCTGCTGCTGGTAGGCCTTGGCGTGTTTTTGTTTGCCTTCAAGCTGCTCGGCGACAGCATCGAAAAGCTTTCGGCAAGCAAAATGCGCGCCCTCTTCAACAAGGCTGCGGGCAACCGCTTTGCAGGCGTCGGCATCGGCGCGCTCGCGACGGCCATAGTGCAGTCGTCGTCGGTCACCACCGTAATGGTGGTGGGCTTCGTCAACGCCGGCGTGATGACGCTCATGCAGGCCGCGGCGGTGATAATGGGCGCCAACATAGGCACCACTATCACAGGCTGGCTGGTGTGGCTTGAAAGGTTCGACTTCGTGATGTGGGCCATGCTGCTCACGCTCGTCGGGCTTGTCATCACCATGGTGTCCAAGAACAACAAGGTCAACACCGCGGGTACGCTCACCGCTTCGCTCGGCCTCGTGTTCGTCGGTCTTGAAATAATGTCCGGCTCCATGGCGGGCTTTGCCGAAACGGAGGGGGTAAAGAATGCGCTAGAAAGCGTCACCAATCCCTTCCTGCTGCTGCTCATAGGCGTGGGCATCACCGCGGTGGTCCAGTCCTCGAGCGCGGTCACGTCCGTGCTGATAGTCATGGCGAGCGAGGGGCTCGTGATAGGCGGTCAGGGCAACGGCATATTGTTTGTGCTTATGGGCACAAACATAGGCACATGTGTTACGGCGATAATCTCTTCGGTAGGCACCAACACAAACGCAAAGCGCGCCTGCCTCTATCATCTGCTGTTCAACGTGATAGGAACAGTCATAATCATGCCGTTCATGATCGGATTCCCCGGCTTCTTCGAGGACGTGCTCATGAACTGGTTCCATGAAACGACCACCTGCATAACCTTCTTCCACACCGCGTTCAACGTCATATGCACGGCGATATATCTGCCGTTCATAAAGTATCTGGTAAGGCTTACCGAGATAATAATACCCGACAGAAAGAAGAAGACGCAGTACAAGCAGGAAGAGGGCTACATGGACAAGCGCCTGCTGCTTACCCCCTCGCTTGCGATAGGGCAGCTCGTAAAGCAGACTACATACACCGCCGCCATCGCAATGAAGTGCCTCAACAGTGCGGTGAGCGGGTTCATAAACAAGGACGACAGCAAGGTAGACGTCATCCGTCAGGACATAACAAAGGTGAACGGGCTCTCGCAGCAGATAACCGATTACCTCATCGAAGTGTCGGCAAAGGACATATCGCTCAACGACGAAAAGCTCGTCAACATGCTGCACCGCGACAACATCGACGTGGTGCGGGTGGCCGATATCGCCGAAAACATCGTAGGCTACACTCGCAAGGCGATAGACGAAACGCTCAGCTTTTCAAAGGCGGTAAAAGAGGACCTCACCGGCTTCATGCAGCTTCTGAACGAGCAGTACGAGCTCGTTGTGGATATAGTAGAAAACAACAATATAGTAAAATTAAAGCAATCGGACGAGATTGAAGAGCAGATAAATTCCGAACGTCAGCGCCTTCTGGACGACCATATAGAGCGCATGCGCAGGGGCGAATGCAACGCTGAAAACAACAGCCTGTTCGTCAGCCTTGTGGGTAACCTCGAAAGGGTGGGCGACCACCTCAGCCTTATGGCGCACTCTGTTGCGGAGGTCGGCTGAAACTCGCCGCGGTTGCCGGAGGGTCGATCATGAACGGAAAGGTATTCGCGCTCGAAGACGACGCGAGCATCAGCGGGCTCATCAAGGTGGCGCTGCAGATGAACGGCACCGACTTCGAGGCATATTCAAACATAAAGGACTTCACTGCGGCAATTGAAAAGGCTCAGCCGGACGTGGCTCTGCTCGACATCATGCTGCCCGACGGCAGCGGGCTGGACGTGCTCAAAACGGTAAAGGCGCGTTGGCCGCAGGTCTCCTGCATCATGCTCTCCGCCCTTTCTAAGGAGGAGGACAAGGTCAACGGGCTCAACCTCGGCGCGGACGACTATGTTTCAAAGCCGTTCTCCGTGCTCGAACTCACCGCAAGGGTAAACGCGGCGCTCAGGCGCAAGAAGAAGGCCGACGAGATAACGGTGGGAAACCTTACGCTGAACACCGAGATGATGGAAGTAAGGCTGAACGGCGAAAAGCTCGATCTCAACAAAAAGGAGTATGCGCTGCTCAGGTACTTCATGCTCAACGCCGGCAAGGTGCTCTCCCGCGACGTCATCCTGCTGGAAGTCTGGGGCTACGAGCAGGGCGAAACGCGCACGCTCGACAACCACATCTCCAGGCTCAGGAAGCTGGGCATCACCAACCTCGAAACGGTGTTCGGGGTGGGGTACAGGCTTTCGGTATGAAAGTATTCACGAAAAATCTTTTTGCCGTGCAAAAATCTTTTTCCGTGATCTTACGGTAAGTCGTAAAAGCACTTAACGGCGAAAGTCAATTCCGCCTTGTGCTTTTTCGGCATAATTATCTCAAATTTGCCGTTGCAAAGAGCTTTTCCTTGTAAAATGCTCTACGCGCGGGCTTCCGCGCTGCATTTTACTGCGGGAATATTATTGCGCTCCCCTGCTTGCGCACATATATTATATAGTATATTGTGTCCGTGCCCATAACTTATCACGCTGCCGCAAGGCAACTCGTAACTCATAATAGTATCGGCGCTGCCGCGCCTCGCGCAAGCGGTCGCGGAGGCGCCTTTCGCTTAACGGTATGAAAATAAGGATATTGTTTATTTCCGTGCTTATAACGTTTGCGGGCATACTCGCATATTCGTTCGTATCCACGGAATTGTTCTACGATTCTGTCGTCAACGGAATGCGCGGCGCCATGTCGACATACATGAACGCGTACAGCGAGGACTACTCCCTCGACGAGGAGGGCGCCGCGCAGTTTTCCGCGCTCCTCGACGGGGCGCGCATCACGTTCATAGATGCCGAGGGCAACGTGCTTGCCGACAGCGCTGCCGAGGAGGTTGATGAAAACCATCTCGGACGCGATGAGGTGGCGCAGGCCGCCGAAGAGGGCGAGGGGTTTGCCGTGCGGCGCAGCGCAACGGTGGGGGAGGACTTCGTGTATTTCTGCCGCAGGTTCGCCGCGGCCGACGGCACGGCTTACTTCGTACGCATCGCCGAGCCGGTTCAGAGCGAATGGGCGCTTTTTGCCGACTTTTTGCCGACGGTGGCGGTGTATCTCGTCATAGATCTGCTGGCGTGCATACTGTTCACCTATGTCGCCACATACTTCATTCTGCGGCCTGTGGAGAAACTTACAAGGCAGGCCGCGCTCTCCGACAGGATAGATACCCGCTTTGCCGAGCTCAAACCGCTTGCGGAGATACTCAACGACCGCAATAAAGATATCGAGAGAAAGATGAACGAGATCAAGGAAGAAAAGGAACTTGTGGAAAAGGCTCAGAACTCAAAGAACGAGTTCATTTCCAACATCACTCACGAGATGAACACTCCGCTCACCTCCATAAGGGGGTATGCCGAGCTGCTCGCCTCGGGCATGATGAACGAGGAGCAGCAGGCCGCCGCGTACAAGACAATATTAAAGCAGAGCGAACGTCTCACCAATCTGATCGCCTGCATAATAAATTACAACGAGATCGATAACAGCGACGTGCCCGCGTGCGATGTCGACCTTTCAAAACTCGCCCGCGAAATGCTTGCCGTGGTAAAGCCGGAGGCGGACAAGCGGCAGGTCACGCTGATAGACGACATCACCGACAACGTGATAGTTCAGTCCACGCATGAACGAATGAGCGAAATGGTCGGCAACCTCATACGCAATGCCATCCGCTATAACAAGGCCGGCGGCAGCGTAAAAGTCACGCTGAATATCGACCGCTTCGAGGTCGCCGACACCGGAATAGGCATCTCCGAAGAGAATCTGAGCAAGGTGTTCAGCAGGTTCTTCACCGTGGATAAGTCGCACAGCGGCAAAAACGGCGGGTTCGGGCTGGGGCTCGCCATGGTAAAAAAGATCTGCCAGCGCGAGGGCTGGAGCATTTCGGTAAAGAGCAAGGAAGGCGAAGGCTCGACCTTCACCGTAAAGTTTTAACGGCCATGGCTTTGCATGTGCCCGTTTCAGTAAAAAAGACCGCTTTGCGCGGCCTTTTTTCTTTTGCGGACCATGTTGAAAGCAAATAGAACGTTGCGTAATGCATTTATGCTGCAGCAAATAATTATCTGCCGATCGTGCAAAATAATTACATATAATTATTGTTTTTAACAAGGTTATTACAAGCCATTCAAAAAAAACTTAAAAAAATTTTTTTTGTTACAAATTTATTACAACTATGTGTAAGAGTTTTTTACAACTGTTTGGTATCATTTAACCGTCGAAAGGAAAGAGACAAAAAATTTATCTTTTAAGAAAGGAGTTAAAAGAAAAGTTATGAAAAAGTTGGCAAAGATAGTTGCAATTGCAGCTGCATGCGCAGCGCTCACCGGTTCCGTGGCGGCGTTCTCCGCCTGCGGCGACAGCTATGACCTCACGGTAAGCGGCTCTTCGTCCGTTACCCCGCTCATGCAGGAACTTGCCGCAAAGTATGAAGACGAGACCGGCATCAGGATCCAGATACAGCAGTCCGACTCCGGCACGGGTATCTCCGATGCTCAGCAGGGCCTCAACGACTTCGGCATGGCTTCCCGTGACGTAAAGGATACCGAAAAGGGCGTTACCGCTATAAAGATCGCGACCGACGGCGTTGCGCTTATCGTAAACGAGGCAAACACAACCGTTACCAACGTTACCGGTGCCGAGCTCTATGAGCTGTATGCCAACGGCACTGCATTCCAGGGCATAAACGCGGGCATCACCCGCGAAGAAGGTTCGGGCACGCGCGACGCGTTCGGCGATCTCATAAAAGATTCGACCGGAGAAAAGAAGCTCAAGGATCTCAAGACCCTCGCAAAGTGCATAACCACGCAGAACTCGACCGGCAACGTCATGACCGCCATCCAGTCCGATACGAAGGGCAACACCATAGGTTACATCTCCATGGGTTCCGTTGCGGAGGCGAAAACCAAAAAGTGCAAGACCGTGAACTTCGAAGGCGTTGAACCCACCTCGGCAAACGTTATGAGCGGCGACTACAAGCTGCAGAGGAACTTCAACCTAGTGTTCAACAACGAGGCGGGCCTCAGCGACGTGGCTAAGAAATTCATCAGCTGGATACTCAGCGAGGAAGGCCAGGAGATAGTTGTGGATAAAGGCTATATCGAGCTCACCGATGCCGAGATTACCACTTCCGAAGGCTTGCTTAAGTAACAAATAATTTTGCAAAGCTGAAAAGGAAAAATTACTTTCATGCGCAAAATCAACATAAAGGAAAGCCTTGCGAACGCCTTTTCGAGGGAAAACCTCGAAAAGGCGTTCACCAAGGAAAATATTGTAAAAGCCATCTTTATAATTTTTGCGGCGGTATCGATAATCGCCGTATTCGGAATAGTTATATTCCTGCTTATAAAGAGCATAGAACCTTTCAGTGAGATAGGCTTTTTCAAGATATTGTTCGGCGACACGTGGCACACCGGCGACACCTATACCGACGGTTCGTACGGCGCGCTGCCCATGGTTGTGGGTACCATAGTGCTCACGCTCTGTTCGGTGCTCGTCGGCGGCACCATCGCCGTGTTTGTGGCAATATTCATGGCCTATTACTGCCCCAAAAAGCTCAAGGGCATTTATACTCAGATAATCAACCTGCTTGCCGGCATCCCCTCTATAGTTTACGGCTTCTTCGGAATGATGGTGGTGGTGCCCGCCCTCAAGGGCATGTTCAACGTAGACTCCGCCTACGGCCTGCTTGCGGGCACCATAGTGCTGTCCGTCATGCTGATCCCTACGGTGGCGTCGGTGGCGCGCAACAGCCTCGAGGCGGTGCCCTCCAACTATTACGAGGGTGCGCTGGCACTGGGCTGCTCCAAAAACCAGGCGGTGTTCAAGGTGTGCGTGCCCGCCGCCAAAAAGGGCATAATCGCCGCGCTCATTCTCGGCGTGGGCCGTGCCGTGGGCGAGACAATGGCGGTGCAGATGATAATAGGCAACTCCCTTAACTATTATCCTTCGGGGCTCTTTCAGGGATTTGCCACGCTCACCTCGACTATAGTGCAGCAGTGGAGCTACGCTACCGCAGACGTGCGCAATATTCTTATAGCGCTCGGCTTTATACTTCTGCTGTTCATACTCATACTCAATCTCATACTTCTCGTGGTAAGGCGCGACACGATGGCGGGCAATAAATACTTCACCCGTCGCGTAAAGGGCGAGGGCGACACAATAAAGAGTTCGCTCAGCTACAAAAAGACGGGCAGCATACAGGACGTGCTCTGGGTGCTCTCGTATGTGCTTGCCATAATCGTAGCAGTGGCGCTCATAGGCATAGTCTTGTTCATGCTCATTCAAGGCATACCGCACCTTTCGTGGGACTTCCTGTTCGGCGAAAGCAACAACGCGCACGTATCGCTTGCCCCGGCGTTCGTGTCCACGGGCATGCTTATAGTGCTTGCGCTTGTAATAGCGCTGCCGCTGGGCATAGGCGCGGCAGTATACCTGAACGAATATTCTAAAAGGAACAGCATATTCGTAAAAATAATCAGACTATTCACCGATACGCTTTCGGGCATACCTTCGATAGTATTCGGTCTGTTCGGGTATATTTTCCTCGTAATTCCCATGAGGAGGTATTCGCTGCTTGCGGGCGGCATAGTGCTTGCGCTTATGGTGCTGCCTACCATAATAAGGTCGGTCGAGCAATCCCTTTCCGAAGTGCCGGACTCCATGCGCGAGGCTTCTTATGCGCTTGGCGCGGGCAAGGTGCGCACGATATTCCTCGTGGTGCTGCCCTCTGCGCTTGCTGGTATAGTTACCTCGATAATACTTTCGATTGGCCGCATAGTCTCCGAAAGCGCGGCGCTCATATTCACTTCCGGATCTGTAATATATATGCCGGGCAGCTACCTTTCGCAGGGCTCGAGTTTTGCGGTGTTTATGTGGGCGTTCATGGGCGAGGGCCTGTACATCGATGAATGTTACGCTACATCCGTCGTGCTGCTTATCATTGTAATCATACTCAACCTGCTCGTGACTCTCGTCGAAAGGTTGGGCGACAGGGACAAGGGCAAGCCCCATCCCATACTTGCAATAAAGTCAGCATGGAAGTCCTTCATAGGGCTGTTCAAAAGAAAGAAGATCGACGTACCGGAAGAATACTCATCTGAAGAGAAGGAAAAGGTGTAAAATGTTTTTTAAGAAAAAGGATAAAACAGAGGAAACGCAGAAGAACAGCCCGGCTTCCGCGGGCGCGGCGATCGCGGAAATGGACGCCGCGGAAGAGAAGATTGAAAAGAAGCACGGAAAGCAGGTGGAAAATTTCGTCATAGAAAACGGCATTGCCATCACCATCAAAAATATGAACCTCTTTTACGGGAGTTTCCAGGCGCTCAAAAACATCAACATGGAGATCCCCGAAAAGAAGATCACCGCCTTCATCGGTCCCTCGGGCTGCGGTAAGTCCACGCTCATAAAGTCGCTCAACCGCATGAACGATCTGGTGGAGGGCTGCAAGATAACCGGCGAGATAATGATAGGCGACACCAACATCTACGACAGGAAGACCGACCTTGCGCGTCTCAGAAAGAATGTGGGCATGGTGTTCCAGCGCCCCAACCCCCTTGCGATGAGCGTGTACGACAACATCGCCTACGGCCCCCGTACGTTCGGCATACGCGCGAAGTCGGTGCTTGACGGCATCGTGGAGACGTCGCTGCGCGGCGCCGCGATGTGGGATGAACTCAAAGACCGCCTCGGCAAGTCGGCGCTCGGCCTTTCGGGCGGCCAGCAGCAGAGGCTGTGCATAGCCCGCGCGCTCGCCGTTGAACCGCAGATCCTGCTCATGGACGAGCCCACTTCGGCGCTCGACCCCATATCCACCGGCAAGATCGAGGAGCTGTGCATGGAGCTCAAGGACAGGATAACCATAGTTATGGTCACCCACAACATGCAGCAGGCGTTCCGTATCGCCGACAAGACGGCATACTTCCTGCTCGGCGAGATGGTAGAGATGGGCGACACCAAGGAACTGTGGGCTCATCCCAAGAACAAGAAGACGGACGACTATATCAACGGCCGCTTCGGTTGATCGGATACTTTGCGTAAGCGTATGCTTCGCATTATTATTCGGAATTATTCTAAGCCTACACAAAATTCGTATGTGCAAATAAGAGGTACGGCGGCAAGTTTCGGACTTGCCGCCGCACTTCCATATACAGTATGCGCGGCGGGCGCTGCCCGCCCGTTTTCTTGTGCGTATGGCGCAGACTGCGGTAAAAATTTGTCTGCTCACATTGTTTGTCTTTTGCGGTATGCGGTGGTATAATATATCCGTACTGTATTTTTGCAGTGAGGAGAATTATGAAAATAGCGATGACGGGCGTCAGCGGGCATATGGGCCGCGAGGCGCTCATTCAGGTCATGGAACTGCCGTTTGCCGAGCGTGTGCGCATACTGCTCACGCCCAAACGCAAGAACGATAAACTCGAACGCCGCCTTTCCGCGCGTTACGGAACGCGCCTTCAGGTGGTGCGCGGCTGGCTCTCCGACGCCGCGGCATGCGAAAAACTGGTGGAGGACTGCGACCTCGTCATAAACATGGCGGCGGTCATCCCGCCCGACTCCGACAAAAACCCGCGCGCGAGCTACCTGTGCAACCAGCTCGGCACGATGCGCCTTACCGACGCCGTCGCTGCGATGCCCGTGCAGGCAAAGTTCATACATACCTCCACGGTGGCCGTATACGGCAACCGCACGCTCGCACACCCTTGGGGCAGGCCGGGCGACCCGTTGCTGCCCTCGGTGTTCGATTACTACGCCATGCACAAGCTCATTGCCGAGCGCTATGTGCTTGAAAGCGAGGTGAAGAATCGCGCGGTGCTCCGCCAGACGGCAATGCTCTACGACGGCATAGTCTTTGCAAACATAAGCGACGGGCTGCTCTTCCACACCACGCTCAACGGTCCGCTGGAGTGGGTGACCGCGCGCGACAGCGGCAGGCTTATCAGAAATATAGTCGTCGCAGAACACGAGGGCCGCAACGGCGGCTTCTGGAACGGCGTCTACGACATTGCGGGCGGCGCCGCCAACAGGCGCACCGGCTACGATACCTTTGCCGACGGCTTCGGCATAATGGGCGGTTCGCCCAGGGCGTATTTTACGCCCGATCTCTGCCAGACACGCAACTTTCACGGTCTGTGGTATGCCGACGATACGCTCGAAAGGATGTTTTCCTACCAGAGCGAAAGCGTGGAGCAATTCTGGAAGGAGGTGGGCGAACGCTACGCCTTTTTCAGGCTGGCGCGATTCGTGCCCTCGGGGCTCATACGCACATTTCTGTTCAACAGGCTGGCAAATGATGGCAACGCGCCCGCAAGGTGGCTGAAAGACGGCGATGTCGCCAAGGTGATTGCGGCATACGGCGGCCTTGAACAGGCCCGGACGCTTGCCCGCAGGTGGGAGGACTTCGCCGTTGCCAAGGCCGAGGAGTACGGCGCGCGCGAGGAGCACCCGTTTGAAACGTTCAAAGACAGGATGCTCTGCCACGGCTACGACGAAAGCAAGCCCGAGGAGGAGTGGTCGCTCGAAGATATGCGCGGCGCCGCCGGATACCGCGGCGGCAAGTGCCTTTCCGGCGAATACGCGGGCGCGCGCTCCAAGCTGTTGTGGCAGTGCAGCGAGGGCCATACCTTTTCGGCAACGCCGCACACCGTGCTCAAGGGCGGGCACTGGTGCCCGTACTGCCAGCCCCAGCCGTGGATATACGACAGACTGGCGAAAAAGTCTCCGTACTATGCACAGGTGTGGTACGACAGCCACGGCAGCGAAGAGAATTACACCTACAGCTTCGATAAGGACGGCAGGGCGCATGCCGAAGCGGAGGAGAAGGAGTGAGGGCTGTTTTTAACGTATTTTCCGGCACGGGCAACACCGATAAGGTGTGCCGCGCCATAATGGCGGAGTGGACGGACGCCGGCGTTGAGTGCAAATATGTGCATATCGGCAAGGATTGCGAGGTGCGCGACCCCAACAAGTTCGACAGGATGGTGATAGGTTATCCCGTCCACGCGTTCAACGCGCCGCAGCCGGTGTTCGAATTTGTAAAAAAATTGCCGCAGTGCAGCGGCGGGGTGCTCGTATATCTTGTGAAAACTTCGGGCGAGCCGCTCGGGCTGAACGACGGTTCGTGCGCACATATGTACGATCTGTTGCGCAAAAAGGGCTATAAGGTGTGCGGGGAATATCATTACGTCATGCCGTATAACATGATCTTCCGCCATTCCGACGGCATGGCGGCGCGCATGTGGCAGGCGGCGTTGCGGCGCATACCTTCTGAATCGCGCGAGATGCTCGAAGGCAGAGTGAAAAAGCTGAAAAAGGGGCCGTTCAAGCGGCTTGTTTCCTTCATATTCCGCATCGAACACCCGGCAATGCACATGATAGGCAAAAGTTTCAAGGTCACCGACGCATGCACGGGGTGCGGCAAGTGCGCGCGCGGCTGCCCGCAAAAAAACATCACCATGGCAAACGGAAAACCGGTGTTCGGCGGGCACTGTGTGGGCTGCGTAAAGTGTTCGTTCGGCTGCCCCGAAGGGGCGATAAAGATAGGCGTGCTCAACGGCTGGCGGGTGAACGGCAGCTACGATTTTTCGGGCGTTCCCGCAACCGACGACGAGGTGTGCCGCTATTGCAGGCGCTCGTATATAAAATATTTCCGCGAGGCGGAAAAATATCCCCTTCCCGGGGAGGGTGGCAAAGCTGCCGAATAGCCGCAGTTTAAGAGCACGGGCAGGCCGTGCTCTTGCTTTAATGCTGTTGTTTGCATATATGTGAAAATGATATATTGAAATAACTTTATATTACATTAGATTTTTATATAATACAATTGAAAGAGGGGAGTAATAAAGTTATGTTTATTGCTTTAGATTCAAATGGAGAAAGGATATCAATAGAAAATGCTATAAAGGGTAATAAGTATTTTTGCCCTATATGTGGTGAGCCTCTTGTAATTAAGGCTACCGAATCGTTAGCTGTAAAAACACATTTTGCACACAAAAGGGGTAGCGTTTGCTATGACGACTGGAGTCATGATATGAGCGAATGGCATTTATCGTGGCAAAGGTGTTTTCCTGAACAGTACAGGGAAGTTGTAATTGAGCGTGATGGTGTCAAGCATAGGGCTGACATTTGTATAGGAAATACAGTTATAGAATTTCAACATAGCAATATCACTGGCGAAGAAATTGAAAAACGAAATAGTTTTTACATTTCTTGCGGGTATAATGTTGTGTGGGTCTTTGACGCGGCTGACAAAATTAAAAATTGGCTTGATGTCTCTATTGATCCAATGCAATGCCGTGCTGATGATTTGTGCTGGAAAAGGGCAAAACAGCAGTTTTCTGTTAAAATGCCACCACAGGTTACTATATATTTACACTATAGAACAGTCATATCAAGTGGTCAGTATCCAAATAAAGAATTTGATATCATGCTGTTACTTACTAAAATATCGCCAAAGCACTTTACATATTGTAAAACAATACGTTATATTTTTCCTTTGAACTTTTTAAGACAGTACGGGGTCACAATTGATGAAAATATTTTGTCGGTAACTGATATCATAAATAAAACTAAAGAATATGTTTATAAGGAGCAGCAACGGCAAAGAGATATTGGAATGAAACAAATAAGTCGCAGCATAAATTATTATAGACGTCCTAGGCGTCGTAGGTGGTATTGGCGTTTTTAATGTAAATCAATTTGATAAACTGAAAAAGCGGGCGGGTGTTCCCGTCCGCTTTTTGGCGCAGATGATGAGATTTGAACTCATGCTGCAGTTTCCCGCACTACTCCCTTAGCAGGGGAGCCCCTTGAGCCACTTGGGTACATC
>DVIK01000006.1 GCA_018711385.1 Candidatus Coproplasma avistercoris | reverse complement strand
CATCTTCAAGGGTTATCGTTGCGTTTTGCTGCGGTGAAAGAGTAGTTTATAAATACGCCCCGCCACGGGCCGAGTGGCCCCTGCCACGGGCCGAGTGGCCCCTGCCACGGGCCGAGTGGCCTCGCATCTTCAAGGGTTATCGTTGCGTTTTGCTGCGGTGAAAAGTATTAGCAATACGCCCCGCCACGGGCTGAGTGGCCCCCGCCACGGGCTGAGTGGCCCCCGTCACGGGCTGAGTGGCCCCTGTTACGGGCCGAGTGACCTTACACTTTGCCCCCTGCCATGGCTCATACAAGAGCCTTGCCGGGGCTCCCGCAGGGAAACGGCAACATGGGGGACAGCGGAGTGAAACGGAGCGAAGTGGGATACCCCCCCCACACCTTGCCCCCCTTGCCTAAAGGGGGGAATTAAAGGGGGGATACGAGGTGTTGAAAGCAAACAGAATGTTGCGTAATTGCATTCAGCACTGCGTACTCATATCCCTCAGTCACGGCGTCGCCACGCTCCGCCGCGCCAGCTCCCTTTAGGCAAGGGAGCCACGAATAATGTGGGGATACGAGGTGTTGAAGGCAAACGGAATATTGCGCAAAAACAAGGAGCGCCGCGCGGCTTATTGCCGCGCGGCGTCCTTTTTGCCCTTTAAGTGTATGCGTGATTAAAAGAATACCCCGCGTGCCCGTTCCTTTATCTCGGCGGTGGTGGTGAAGGGTATGCGCGTTGTATAGCCCCTCTTGGCTGCCACTATCATCTTGGTGGGCCATGCATATATGTCCCTGTTCCAGGTGTTCACCGTGTCGTTATACAGCTCGCGCGCGGCGGTTATCTCCTTCTGCAGATAGGCGTTCTGCTGCATCGCGTCGGCGATCTCGGCATGCGCCTTCAGGTCGGGATAGTTCTCGAACGCCACGTTTATGCTCCTGCCCACGCTGTCCAGCTTCTGCGCAATGGCGTTGCGCTCGCCGTCGTTTGCGGGGTCGTGGCCCGAACGGTAGGCGGCTATCTCGGTCATCGTGGTCTTGTCGAGGTCGATGGCCTTGTCGAGCAGCCTCGCGCAGTTCTGCAGGATCACCACGCGCTGTTCAAGGTAGTTGTCTATCTGCGAAGCGTCGTGCTGTATCCGCTGCTGCAGCTGCGAAAAATAGTTTCCCGCCTTTATCTTCATGAACAGGAATACCACGCCGGGTATTATGCCCAGTATCCACAGCAGCACCTCGAAGATCTTCGAGCCTATGCCCACCTTCACGGGCAGCTGTTTCTCTATTACCGCCACGTCCCTGCCCGCATCGTTCACCGGCCCGGTCAGTTCGTCCAGCTCGTTTGCCATAATTGTTCCTCCTTGTAGCTTATTTTTTATCTCCGTCGGATCCGCCGGCATCGCCGCCGTCCGCCTTTTCCTTTTCTGCCGCCGCGCGCTTCGCGTCCTCAGCGTCTGCAAGGTCTGCCGCGGCCTCTATCGCCGCAATGCCGGCAAGCACGCCCGTAGCTGCTGCCGCCGTGTTCACGCTGAGCGCGTTGGCAAACTGTTCGTCGTCTACGTCGGCAAACGGACTGCCGCCGGTAGGTACGCCCACCAGCCAGTCGGAATATCCCGTCGCGCCGTCGGGCGATAAGCTCCTTACAAAGCTTGCAAAGCTGTTCAGCGAAAGCCGCCTTTCAAAGTCGTTGCGTCCGTCCGTAGTTTCGCGCACGGCCATTTCGTCGGTGCGGGATACGGGTATGTATTCCGTCCAGTGCACGGGCACGGCGTGCATAAGTCCGTCGCCGCCTATCATGCTCACATATTCCACGCGCGGCTCGGTGTGGTAGGAAAGGGAGGTTATCCTGTAATTATCCGTTCGGCCGTTGGCGCGCAGAAATTGCGTTTTGAGTATGCAGCGCGTAGAAGAACCCGCAGGCGCAAACCGCGCCTCGCCTATGGCGTTTGCCACCGTTTCGGCCTCGCAGCGGGTGTAGTTGGCAACGTCGTCGCGCATGGCATAGATGTCTTTGTATATGTATTCGTGCGGCTTTGTGGTGCGGTATATGGGCACCGAAAACAGAGGCGCAAAGTCGAAGTAAACCGACTTAAGGTATGCGCAGTTGAAGTTTATGAACTCCTGTCTGGATGCGGCGAGGTCGTGCGAGATATACCTTGAGGGGTTGGTGTTGGTATCCCACGCCTGTGCATGGCGCGAACAGATGCAGTTGAGCATTTTGTGCTTATAGAATGCAAAGTCGTCGCCGTAGCCATCGTCCGATTTCATAAGGTCGAGCATATTGGTCTGTGCGAGCGGGGTGAACATCAGCCTGAACTGAACCTCGTTGTCTCTGTCGGTCGCGCCGAACAGCACGTCGAATTCGCTGTTGCCAAGCTCGGTAAAGTTGCCGCCGCTCTGCGTGGCCTTGCGCGCCTTCTTCGCAAGCTGCTTTTCACCCTTTTTCACCATCTTTTCCAGCTCTTCTTCGCTGTATTCGTGCACGTTCTTGGGCTGGCGGGAAAATGAAAGGTCGGGCGCCGCCTCGTTGCCGTAGTAAAGGCGGGTTTCGTAGGTGTACTGCGGCGCGGGCTTCTGTATGGTTGCAACCAGCGTCTGCGAGTGGTGTTCGGTCACCGTATGTCCCTCGCTGTCGCGGTGGGTGGTGGTCCAGTGAATGGTCAGCGTACCCGTATAAGTTGCCGAAATTATGGCGTGGCGCAGCTTGCGCTGGAAAACGAAGGGATTGCCCTCCGCCATACCCGAAAGCAGGAACACGGTGGAGACGTCGGCGTCGTCGCTGCCGGCGTCGTAGCCGTATTTGTTCTGCAACATCTCCAGTCTCTCGCGCTCCAGCCTCTTGTCAAAGGTCATGAACGGCATTGCATGCTGTATCAGCTCGCGCGTTGCGTCCCAGGAAAACAGCGCGTGCAGCGGCCTCAGCTGGTCAAACGCCTCGTTCTTTATGCGGTCTGCCTTTTCGGCCGCCGCGTCGTAATTCTTTTGCCGCCTGCCCACGTAATTTTTAACGGCGGTGCACAGCACGGCTATAAGCGCTATGCCAACAACAAAGCACGCTATGCCGCCTATAAGTACGCCTATGGCGGAGGTCACCCCGCACGCATAGCAAATAATCATTACAAGCGCGGCTATCAGCGCCATAACGATGAGTGCAATGGTAAGCCCGCGCACTGCCTTGGCCGCGCCAAGTTTTCCGCGCTCCTTTTCGGCGACGGCGTACGCGGCGTTGTACTTCTGCACGGTGGCGGCGTTCAGCTTTTCGTCCACGCCCGAACGTTTCACCAGCCCGTCGAAGTAGTCTGTCACGCTCTGTCTGAATTCCTGTTTCAGGTGCTTCGTGTAATATTCCAGCGGTTCAAAATCGTCAAGTACAGCCATATATTCTCTCCTGCCGCATATGCGACCATATATATTGTATATTATAATCGCGCGCTCGTCAAGAAAAATCTTTTTTTTGCAAAATATAACAGGGCTGCGCATCCCTCTCCGCAAAAAAATTACAGTATAAATGCCTGCACAGCCGTCAATAACGGGTGTATGAAAAATTTCTGTATAACTTTCGCGGTAATAATCATAATAATTGCAACGGCGGTATTCGCGTCGGGCGCGTTTGAAAGCGGGCACCGGCCCGCCGATTACCTGCGCATACACGTGCGCGCAAATTCCGATTCGGACGCCGACCAGGACGTAAAGTACATCGTAAAGGACGCGGTGGTGGAATATGTCACTCCGTATGTCGCGCGCTGCAACGACAAGGCCGCCGCCCTCGGCGTGATGGGCGGCATTACGGACGGCATCGAGCGGGTATGCGAAAGCGTGCTTAAAGCGCACGGCTTTTCTTACGGCGCGCGCGCCGGAATAAGGCGCGAGTACTTCCCTTCGCGGGTGTACGACGGCGTCACCCTGCCGGGCGGCGCTTACGACGCGCTCATAGTCGAGCTCGGCTCGGGCTCGGGCGACAACTGGTGGTGCGTGCTCTACCCGCCGCTGTGCTTCACTTCGGGCACGCAGGACGTCGTGTACCGTTCGCTCATATACGACATAATAGAAAAGTTTTTCAAGGGATATGGCGGGCTTTGCGCCCTTTCCCGGGTTACACAAGGAGGATAAGTCAACAGATGAACAAGGCAATCAAGGTAGGCGCCGCCGTGCTCTCCGCGGCCGTGGTGTGCACTGCCGCGGCCGGCATAGCTGCCTTCGGCGGGGCGCAGGTCTACAATCCGCCCGCAGCGTACGCGGCCGTGCTCAGACAGGGTTCGCGCGGGGGCGAGGTAAAGGAGGTGCAGCGCAGGCTCAAAAACTGGGGCTACTATTCGGGCAGCGTCGACGGCATCTACGGCCCCGCCACCGTAAAGGCGGTAAAATACTTCCAGAGCCGCAACGGCCTTTCGGCAGACGGCGTGTGCGGCAAGCGCACTTATGCCGCGCTCGGCATGAACGATTCGGTGCGCGTGCTCGAACAGGGCGATAAGGACGCGCCCTCGAACAATTCGGACTACACCAGCTCCGATCTGTACCTGCTGGCGCGCTGCATCTACGGCGAGGCGCGCGGCGAAAGTTACACCGGCCAGGTGGCGGTGGGGGCGGTGGTGCTCAACAGGGTGCGTTCGTCGCAGTTCCCCAACACAGTTTCGGGCGTCATCTATCAGAAGGGCGCTTTCACCGCCGTCGACGACGGGCAGATAAACCTTACGCCCAACCAGACGGCAATCAACGCCGCGCAGGACGCCATGAACGGCTGGGACCCTACCTACGGGTGTCTGTATTACTACAATCCCGCCACGGCTACCAGCAGCTGGATATTTTCGCGCAAGACGGTTACCACGATAGGTAAGCACGTCTTTGCCATATAGGAGGGGATGAATGAGCAATAAATTTTCAAGCGGAACGGACAAGGCCGAAAGGTTGCAGCACGGCGAGGGCGAGGCGATGACGGGCGAACGCCGCCGCGCGCCCGGGTTTGCCGGCTGGCTGGCCGCAGTCATTGTGCTGGGGCTGGCGGTGATCGTGCTGGGCACCATGCTGGCGCTCGGGCTTAAAAACTACGACGGCGCGCAGACGGCGCGCGCAGACGAGGCGTCGCATTCGCTCTACGAGCTCAACGCGCTTGTGGACAACCTCGACGCCAACCTCTCCAAGGCGCGCATAGCTTCGTCGGCGGGCGACAGGGCGCGCATATTCAGCGACATAGCCGTCGAAAGCGAGCTTGCGGAGAGCGCGATAGAGCGCCTGCCCGTCGCGGGCGAACTCACCCGCAGCATGACCTCGTTCATCAATAAAGTGGGTCAGAGCGCGCAGGACATGCTCGTAACGGTGGCGGAAGGAGGGGATCTCTCCTCTTCGCAGCTGGCTTCGATCGAGTATATGTACGGGTGTAACAGGCAGCTGAAGCAGTTCCTCAACGATATATGCACCGACTGCAGCAGGGACGACATGATGGGCGCGCTGAAGGGCGAGGGTAAATTGTTCGACGACTTCGGCGGCTACACCGATCCCGTAGCCGACGTACCCAAGGAGATACACGACGGCCCGTTTGCCGAAAATACCGAGGGCGGCGAGGCGCTCGCCTTAAAGGGCGAGGAAGAGATAACGCCCGCGCGCGCCGAGGAGCTGGCAAGGCAGTACTTCAAGGAATACAAGGTAAAGAGCGTCAGGTGCACGGGCGAAGCCGTTTCGGGCAGGCTGACCTGCTACAACGTAGAGGCGGAGACGGAAAAGGGCGACATCTTCGCTCAGCTTTCAAAGCAGGGCGGCAAGCTCGTCATGTTCGACAGCCATAAGGATTGCAGGCAGGACAATTTCTCCGACGAAAACTGCATCAGAATAGCCGAAAAATTCTTAAACGATGCGGGATATGCCGGCATGAAGCCCGTCTGGGTGAGCAGCGGCGGCGCCGTGTGCAACTTAAACTTCGTCTGCGAACAGGACGGCGCGGTGATCTACCCCGACATGATCAAGGTAAAGGTCTGCCGCGAACGCGGCATGGTGACGGGCATGGAGGCGCTTGCCTACCTGCTCAATCACACGCAGCGCACGCTGCCCGCGGCAAAACTTACAAAGGGCGATATCCTCTCCTCCCTCGGCGGATACGAGGCCGATAGCATAAGGCTGGCGCTCATACCCGAGGAGGGCGGCGCCGAACGGCTCGCCTACGAATGTTTCATAAGGTACAAGGGCAGCGAATACTACGTCTATTTCGACGCCTCTTCGGGCAAGGAATGCGGGATATTTACCGTTGTAAACAGCGCGCAGGGAAGAAATCTCTTATAATCCAATCGCCGCACTCCCTTGAATATGCGTCGCATTACTTGTGCCGTGTTTGGCGGCGCTTCTTAATCGGGCGGCGCTTTCCCTTGAATATGCGTCGCATTACTTGTGCCGCGTTTGGCGGCGCTTCTTCATCGGGCGGCGCTTTCCCTTGAATATG
>DVIK01000070.1 GCA_018711385.1 Candidatus Coproplasma avistercoris | reverse complement strand
TTGACAGTCTAGAAGCTTTCCTTGACAGCTGACGCAGGGTTTATCCTCTTTTGCAAAACCGATTTCAAACGGCAATGGCTGCGCACGGTGTGGCCGCACCGCATGCGCCTGTTCCGCTATCCGCCGGCATCACTCAAGGCAGGCTACTCTGTGCCGAGCTTGCGCCCGGCAGCAGGTTTATCCGCAAAAAAATGCGGCCTCCGCGGTGAATGGGTTGGCTGTCATATGCCGTTATGCAGTTCCCATAAACCTTTACTCCCAGCAACCACCCGCTTTTGGGCAAAGCAAGCAGAAACCAGAAACTTCATAGATATGCCCTGCGACGGTCTTTTACCCCCGCCTTCACGTCTGCATCGACTGACTAGAATACTGCGCCACTCAATACTACGATTATTATATTAGCACAATCGCATTAAAATGTCAAATGAAATTTTTTCAGCCTTCCCGGTAGCGCACATGGTTGACAAGGTCGCCGAGAAAGGCGGTTTCGCCTTCTATGCCCTCGAGGATCCCCAGGCACTTGGAACAGATTATGTCAGCATATACGCGGCACTGATCTATGCCGTAAAATGTGACGTATGTCAGCTTGTTTTCCGACCTGTCTTTGCCCGCAGACTTGCCGAGGGTGGCAAGGCTGCCCTCTTCGTCAAGTACGTCGTCCGTAAGCTGGAACAGCTTGCCGAGATCTTCGCCGAACTGCCTCAGTTCGAGGAAATATTTGCCGCCGGCTATCACGGCCGGCGACGCAGCCGCAGCCGATATGAGTTTGCCCGTCTTGTTGCTCACGATAAAGTCGAGCATCTCCTCGTCCTTTATGCCTTTTTCGGCACACATGAGGTCGGCAGATTGCCCCGCTATCATACCGTGCACGCCCGCACAACCGCAGATAAAAGCCGCGGCGTCGACGTACAGCTTGTCCTCCTTGCACTTTTCGAATAGGACGGCGTAAGCCGTGTTTAGCAGCCCGTCGCCGGCAAGCAGTGCATTGCCTACGCCGAACACCTTGTGGTTGGAGGGACGGCCCCTGCGGAAATCGTCGTTATCCATCTCCGGCAGGTCGTCGTGGATCAGCGAATATGCGTGTATAAGTTCTATCGCCAGCGCGAGATCCGCAACGTCCTCCGTCTTTACGCCGAGCATATCTGCAACGGCGAGCGTGAGCACTGCGCGTATGCGTTTCCCTCCGCTTTCAAGCGTATATTTCAGGCTGTCGTCAAGCACCTGCGGCTTGCACTTCAGCCGCGCAAAAAATTCATCCAGCCGTTTTTCGAACAGCGAAAGATATTCACTGTATTTTTCTTTGAAAGAGTACATACAGACTAAGGTCAGCTCCTCGTTGCAGCGATATATGTATTGTACATCAGCATCGTTATCGTCATGGGGCCAACGCCGCCCGGAACGGGAGTGATATAGGAGCACTTATCCTTAACGTTTTCAAAATCGACGTCGCCGCACAACTTGCCGTTTTCGTCGCGGTCCATGCCCACGTCTATCACCACCGCGCCCTCTTTCACCATATCGGCAGTCACGAATTTGGGCTTTCCTATCGCGGCGACGATTATATCGGCTTCAAGACACTTGCGTTTGAGATCCGCCGTTTTGCTGTGACAGAGCGTAACTGTGGCATTAGCGTTGGTCAGCAGCATCGCCATGGGCTTTCCGACTATGTTGGAGCGCCCGATGACGACCGCATTTTTGCCGCAGAGGTCTATACCCTCGCTTTCGAACATTTTCATAACGCCGTTTGGCGTACACGCAACAAGGCACGGCTCGTTCATGCTCAGCTTTCCCGTATTTTCCGCCGAAAAACCGTCGACGTCCTTGGAAAAGGGGATAAGCTCCAGAATTTTTTTGCTGTCGAGCCCCTCAGGCAGCGGAAGCTGCACGAGTATGCCGTTTATCTTGCCGTCTACCGCAAGGCTGCGGATGAGCTCCTCCACCCTGCCCTGCGTCGTGGACGCGTCGAGGTAATAGGCATACGACTTTATGCCCACCTGCTCGCACGCCTTTATCTTGTTGCGCACGTATACCTGCGAGGCGGGATCTTCTCCCACGAGCACGACCGCAAGTCCTATCTCCCTGCCGCTCTCCTCTTTGAATTTTTCCACTTTGGCCCTGATGTCTTCGCGCAGCTGCTGCGAAAGTTTTTTACCGTCTATGAGCTTGTACACTTTTTCCTCCTCATGCGCGGCCCTGCTTGTCGGCTATCACCGAAGCCAGTATGCCGCTTACGAATGCCGCCGACTTTTCCGATGAATAGCGCGAGACTATGTTTGCCGCCTCGTTGGCCGCCACCTTGTCGGGCACGTCGTCCATGTAAAGTATTTCCGCGATAGCAATGATGAGCGCGCTCCTGTCCGCAGGGAAGAGCCGCGCCTCCGGAAACGCGCGCGACTTTCCGTCTATAACGGCTGATATGTCGTCGGAGTGTTCCGCAATCAGTGCAAGCAGCCTGTCGCAATAGGCCACATCGTCCTCGTTAAGTTCGCCGGCCCTGTACATCCCCGCGCGGAAGTTGCCGTCGACCGGTTTCACGAACTGCGAAGAAAAAATTATCTTGAAAAGAGTTTCTCTTGCTTTGGTTCTCATGTCCTTTCCGTAAAGCAAAATATTCCCTCTGCAAAGCGCGACAAAGGGAATAATTGCAAAATTTAAGTTAAGTTATCAGGAAAATCAACATCCTGAATATGCACGTTAATCTTGTCGACCTTATACTTCGTCATCGATTCCACATTGTGTTTGATGGACTGCTGTATGCGGAATGCGAGCGACGCCACGTTATAGCCGTAATCCACCTTTACGCTTATGTCGGCGACAATGCCGTTCTTTTCAAATGCAAGCCTGACGCCGTTGTTTTTCGTGTTGAGCAGAGTAACACCGTCGACTTCTTTTATCGCAAGTGCAACTATACCGTCAACAATGCCCGCATCGTATGAAATTTTACCCTTCTGCGTAGAAGAGGAATCATGCCTTAAATGTGCCATATCTTATCTCCTGTATAATAATTATAGCACAACGGCAGGCATTTTGCAACAGGGTTACGTCAAATTTCCGAATAAACGGGCATAATTGTTATGTTTCCGGCCGCGATATTCGCTTCGTTGCGCAGCATATCGTAGATCGAGAGCGCCGTATCCATATCCAGCTCGCCCGAGTTGATGAACACGTTGACGTTTTCGCTCTCGGTACCGATGGATACTACGGCGTCGGAAAAGCCGAGCGATTTTATCATCGTTTCAAGCTGAAGCTCCTGCTCCATTGCCGTAACGATATCCATCTTCATGGCGACTGCCTCCGCATACTCTTCGCTGGTCTCGTCGTAGAGGGCGATAATGCTGTCGAGCTGCAGAAGTTCTTCGCTGCGCGCCGTGGTGCGCTCCGAGCGATAGGTGGCGAAGTAATTTGCGGTGGTTACCGTATCTTCGCCGGCTGCCGCGCCGTTCCTTGCCAGCAACACGTTCAGCACAGCTGTGAGTGCAAGCAGGAACACGAGGGAAGACATAACGATGATCTTCTTTTTCTTTGTCATAGATGAACTCCTTACATTGAATAGATTGCTATAATGCTTCTGTCTATATCAAGCGCCGTTGCCACGGCGTTCAATATGTCGTTTCTTACGAGAATGCTGTCGGCGCCCTCGCACACGACGACAACGCCCGTCACGCCGCCGTCGGTCTCGTTCACCATAACTTCCGTTTCGCCTATACCGTTTATCCTTTCAAGCAACGCGGTAAGTCTTATCTCCGTCTGCGACTTTGCAGCCGTCGCAGGACTGTCGTCCTTTCCGCCGAAAAACAGTATCACCGCCGCAACGAGCAGTATTATCAGCGCGATAACGATTATCAGTTTTCTGCGCTGTCTGAACCATTCAGCCGCTTTCATATACAGTTATATTTATATAGTCCGCTTCCCGCAAATATTCGTAAATTTCATGAGATAAACTGTCGTAATTTCCCGTAATTCCTACCGTCACGCTCTCAACAAAAAAGTCGCTTCCGTCATAGGATATAACCACATCGCACTCGGTTTCCGCGCCGAACCGCTCCTCAAGCTCGCGGGCGAGAGCATCGCTCTGGGTGCGCGAATACACATCGCACACATACCCGTAATCCACAAGCTCCTCCTGCTCCTGCCCGCCGACCACAAACAGCTTTGTGAGCGGAAGGACGAGAATGGCTATGCAGATCATGCGCATGACGAATGTTATTGTTCCGTTGAGCTTACCCTGCGGAATGACGAACGACACTATCACCGAAAGGAACACCGCGCCGCAGGCCGTTATAAGATATGCCGTCATATGAAGGTGCCCGCCGAATTTATTACCAGCATGATCGTGAGCGCATACATGAACGAGACGGTGAGCAACCCCGCCACAAAGTACTCTGCGTCGGAAGAGAGGTCGGAAAACAGCGAATACAGCCCCTTGTCGCCCGCGGCCTGCATGACGGCGCCCGCAAGTTTCAACAGCAGCGAAAAGGCGACGAGCAGCACGAGCGGACCCGCTATCTGCCCTATCAGCAGGATTATGCCGATCAGCCCCACTGAATTTTTTATCAGCAGCCCCGCCGCGGTCAGAAGATCGAACCCGCCCGAGATAAAGCCGCCAACGATGGGCACAGAATTGCCGAGAGTGTACTTTATTACCTTGAACAGCACGCCGTCGAACAGCGACGATGCCGCGCTCTGCACGGTGAGGAACACGCTGAACACGGTGACAGTAATGCCGAGCACCCACTTCATTATGCTCTTGACAAGTTTTGCCATACCCGTGAACGAGATCTGCGGGTTTATCTTGGACATGAAATTGAGCACAGCCGCCGCGATAGCCGCCGGAAAGATAAAGCCGCTTATTATCTGCACGGCGCCGTCCGACAGGAAGACTGCGGAGGGCTGATACACGGCCGCCGAGCCCGTACCGCCCGTCAGCACGGTGAGCGTGACAAGGATGGGCGTGATCATCTCCATCTGCCGTTGCAGCGAAGTCACGCACGATATACATTCTCCCGCGACCCCCGCAAACGCAGCAGAGATTATCGCTATGATGAGCGAATAGCAGGCGAGCTTGACCACGCGCGAAGTCGATTTGCCGAGCATTCCGTCAGCGCCGGCAAACACCGTACACAGCAGGCCCACCGCCACCGCCTCGGCAAAGGCGGGAAGAAGTCCTATGACGTCGGAAAACACTACCGACAGCAGCTCGTTTATGTAGCCGCCGTAATCCACGCCGGCATTGCCGTTTATCAGATACCTGACTATCTCGTCCGCATTGTCGCCGAAGTTGAACAGATAGCTTTCGGAATGTTCGTCGAGGTACTTCTGCAGCGCCGAGAGATCGAGCCCCTCGAGCACCTCCTCTATATTCTGCGATAGCTGCTCTTCGCCAGACTGCTCCTCTGCGGCCTGCGCCACGACGGCGGGGACGAATGCAAAAAACATAAGTACCAGAACCGCCGCCGCTGCAGCGAGCGCGGCCACGCGCCACTTTGACTTCCCCTTCATGCCAGACCTATCAGCGAAACTATCACGTCGTAGAGCGTTTTGAGTACGGGCACCGAGACGAGAAATATTATTATCCTGCCGCACAGCACCAGCTTGTCGGAGATGCTCTCGAACCCGAGATCCTTCACGGACGACGCCGTGAGCTCTATCACGTATCCGATGCCAACTATCTTGAATATCGTGCGCACCAGCGAAGTATCTATGCCCGCCGCCTGTGAAAACTGCTTTATCAGCTCTATGCTCTCCGTCAGGTAATCGAGCGCGATCAGCAGCATGAGTATGCCGCCCGCCGTTATGCACAGCGGCACCAGTTCGGATTTATGCGATTTAAGTACGAGCGCGCAAACGGCCGTTACGCCTGCCGTGACGCAGAGTTTTGCTACTACCATCAGAACAGATTGAACAATTCGCGCACCTGTGCAAACAGGTCGGAGATCATGCCTATGACTGCAGTGAGCACTATTATCACACCCACAAGGCTGACTATCGTGGCTATATCGTCACGGTCAGACTTTTTGAGTACCTGACAGATTATGGTGACTATTATGCCCACAGCGGCTATTTTGAATATTATGCTGATATCCATCACGCAAGAAGAACTGCCGTCAGCACGCCGAGCATGAAGAACACCCGTACGTACAGCGAACGATATTTTTTGTAATCTGCAAGACTTTCGTCCCTGTGCTTGCGCAAATAAGCCTTGCGCTCATTGAGGTAATCGATCTGCGAGAGTGCGTCCGTCGCGCCGAGGTTGTGGACATACGCCGCAATGAATTCGCCGTCTTCACCCGCGAGCACCTGCTTGCCCTCCAGCACGTCCGACACGAAGCGGAAGGGCTTTGCAAGTTCCTTCATGTCCTCTCTGCCGAATTTAAGGTTCAGCAGCAACTGCTCATTGTATTCATACAGTTCGCCGAATACCGCCGCCCTCTTCTTCTTTTCCCCGGAGAGCATCACGCCTATAGAGGTCGTCAGGCCGATTATCGCAAACAATATCAAAATTTTTATCATAGATCACCGATCCGCGCCCCACTCCGCACAGTTCGGCATAGCGGTCGAACGGCAGCGCCGCAAGGCGCACCCTGTCGCAGACATGGCTGGAAGCTATGACGTCTATCCCGCAGTCGCGCGCAAACTTCACGGCCGCGATGTCCCCCTCGCCGTAGAGCTCGTCCGTAACGATGACGTCGGGCTTCATTG
Organism: Candidatus Coproplasma avistercoris; assembly: GCA_018711385.1. Lineage (GTDB taxonomy): Bacteria > Bacillota > Clostridia > Christensenellales > Borkfalkiaceae > Coproplasma > Coproplasma avistercoris. The sequence continues at coordinate 4,751 of DVIK01000070.1, read as the reverse complement.
CCCTTATGGCGCTCTCCGCCGCGCTGAGCTTATCGCAGCTGCGCACCACATCTGCGGTATCGCCGAGATCGTATCCCGCGGCGATCTCATCGCGCACGTCCAGCACCAGCACGTTGTATCCGAACTCCCCCGAAATGTGCCGCACCAGGTCGCGCAGCATAGTCGTCTTGCCCCCTCCGGGCCTGGAAAAGAGCAGCATGCTCAGGCAGCCGCATGTCCGCATGTACGAAAATATCCCTTCCGAACAACCGTCCACGTCGTGAGGTATGCGCACGTTGAGCGAGGTCGGACGGGCTATGGTCTTTATTCTGCCGTTTTCCGAGACGTATTCGCCCGCCACGCCTATCCTTACGCCGCCCTCTGCCGTTATGAAGCCCTCTTTGAGCTGTTCGCTGAAACTGTATACGCAGCCGTCCATCGCGGCATTTAGTATGGAAGCGACGTCCGGGCATATCACAGCGCCCGTCCGCAGCCCGCTTACCCCGCAGGGATGAAGGTATCCGTACTCTCCTCCGTATCCCGCCATCACTGCCCTTCCGCTGCGCAGCCGCAGCTCGGTGAGGAGGTTGATATTCAGGTTTCTCACTGCCGAAAGAATGACGGGCGGGAGAAAGGACAACTTCATATCAATAATCTATGAAGGCGGACGCAAAAAAAGAACGGCGAAGCCGTTCATTGCGAAACATGTAAAAGGCGCGCCGCAGAAGTTCTCTGCGGCGCGCCTTCCGGCAAGCGGGCTGTGCCTGCCGGCACGATCTGTTTATTTTATATAATTTCCGAGCATGGCAAGGTCGTTTTCAATCAGCTTGTTCATCTCGTCCGTGCCCAGCTTTTTATAGGAGAGCAGCGCCAGCAGGTAGATCTGGTATGCCGCAAACTTCTGCTTTTCGGCGTCCGCATCTTTGAGCGAGGCGACTACGGGGTTGGCAAGATTTACGACAAGCGTCTTTGCAGGCTCGCCCTCGGACATGCCGTACATCTGCCCCATCTCCGAATAGCGGCGCATGATTTCGTCGACGTTTATCACGGCCGGCACGGCGGCATTCTTCAACCGCTCGGTCTTTATCGTAAGTTTGTCGTCGCCGACGGCCTCTTTGAAGATATCCCTTATCACGCTGTCGTCCTCGCCTTCGCCCTCTTTGAGTGCGCCGTCGACTGCAGCGTCGATGCGGGCAAACTTCAACTTGTCGGGAGCCTTATATTCAAGGAACGTGATGAAGTGGGGATCGATGTAGCTGTTGTCGCAAACCATCGCGTTCAGCCCCGCGTCGCGGAACATCTTTATATACTGTGCCTGACGGAGCTCGTCGGAGACGTAATATATAGTCTCGGGGGCCGGTTTCTCGTCTTTGCCGTCTTCCTTTTTTTCTTCATCCCCTTTGTCCTCTCCGTCGGCGGGGGCGCTTTTTTCCTTTCCGAGGAACTCTTCAAGGCTGCGGTATTTGCCGTCGAGGTCCTTATAGATTATGATGTCCTTTACCCTGTCGTAGAACTTGCCGTCTTTTATGCAACCGAACTTGATGAAGTTTGCGATGTCCGCCCAGCACTCCTCGTACTTTGTCCTGTCGTTTTTGAACAGCGCCGTGAGTTTGTCGGCGACCTTCTTCGTGATATGCTCGGAGATCTTCTGCACCTGCCTGTCGTTCTGCAAAAAGCTGCGCGAGACGTTGAGGGGTATATCGGGGCAATCTATCACGCCGTTGAGCAGCATCAGGAATTCGGGAATGACTTCCTTGATGTTGTCGGCGATGAACACCTGGTTGCAGTAGAGTTTTACCGTGCCGCGCTCGAGCTCGAGCTTGTTGCGCGTCTTGGGAAAATAGAGTATGCCCTTCAGCCTGAACGGGTAATCCATATTCAGATGCACCCAGAACAGCGGCTCGTTGAAGTCCATGAACGTGTCGGTGTAGAACTTTTTATATTCCTCGTCCGTGCAGTCCTTGGGGTTCTTTATATAGAGCGGATGAGTGTCGTTGAGGGGCTTATCCTTGCCGTCGCCCTTATACGAAAGATAGATGTTGTAGGGCATGAAAGAACAGTACTTGCGGATGAGCGTGCGTATCACGCTCTCGTCGAGGAATTCCTTCTCCTCTGCAGAGATGTGCATCACTATCCTTGTGCCGCGGCCCTCCTTTTCGCACTCCTCTATCGTGTATGCGGAGTTGCCGTCCGATTCCCAGTGCACCGCCGGCTCGTTTCTGTAAGACTTGGTGAATATCTCAACGTCGTCGGAGACCATGTAAGCCGAATAGAAACCGAGGCCGAAGTGACCGATTATGCCGTCGCCGCCCGCCTTTTCGTACTTGGCAAGAAAGTCGGAAGCGCCCGAAAAGGCTATCTGGGTTATGTAGTTCTCCACCTCGTCCGCCGTCATGCCTATGCCGTTGTCCTCTACGGTAAGCGTGCCGGCGTCTTTGTCTACGGCTATCTTTACGCAGTACTCGCCGCCGTCCTCCTGCGCCTCGCTCATATCGGCGAGTTTTCTGAACTTTGTTATCGCGTCGATGCCGTTGGCGACTATCTCCCTTAAAAATATGTCTTTGTCGGAATAAAGCCACTTCTTTATGATGGGCATCATGTTTTCGCTGGAAATTTTTATGTTGCCTTCTCTTTTCATGAACAGACCTCCGTAAATGTTACATATATCTTATAACCTTCCACAAACTGCTCTAAACCGCGCCGCGGGCAAATATAATTATAAAACATATAAAGTTTTGCATACATCCGCATATTGGCGGAATCTTCTGCATCAAATAAATTTTAATCTGAAACAGACTAAAACTTAAGACTTTTCAAAAAATTGTGATAGAGATAAATTGTAGTAAACAGACGGGATAAGAAAGCAGTAAATTTATGTATAAACGAATACGCGACCTGCGCGAAGACAGGGACATGAATCAGACACAGGTTGCAAGTATACTCAGCATGTCGCAGACGGGCTATTCCAAATACGAGACGGGCGAGAACGACATCCCGACGTCTATACTGATAAAACTTGCAGATTTTTACGGTACCAGCGTCGACTACCTGCTCGGCAGGACGGACAATCCCGAACCCTATAAAGATAAAAGCGGTAAAATCTGAACCGCTCAATGCCGAGTGCGAGCGGCCCGCGCACCTGCTTGCCGGCCGCGGCATTTGCGATGCATTTCTTAAAAGTTTTAATATAAACTCAGCGGGCGCGCCTTTGCGGCGCGCCCGCTGAATTTGCAGTGAATAAATATCCTAATTTTACGGTGATTGAATGTTACTGGCAGACCCGCAAAAATAAAAACGGACACCGCCCGGCGGAGCCCGTTTTTTTGCTTATCTGTTCTTTTCGGCATTGGCAAGAATATCTGCAAGCGAAGTGGAAACGGAAGTTCCCTCGCTCCAGTTGCTGATCTCGCCATCATCCCTTCTGGGAGCGCGCTGCCTTCTGGGCCTCTCTTCGCCGTCCTCGCGAGGTGCGCGGGGCTTGCGTTCAGCTTCGGGAAGCAGGGCCTTTATGGAGAGGTTCATTCTCTTTGCCTCGGGATCGAGGCCCATGATCTTCGCATCGACCTCGTCGCCGACATTGAGAACGCTTGCGGGAGTTTCGATCCTTTCGTTGCTTATCTGCGATACGTGAACGAGGCCGTCGATGCCCTTTTCAACTTCTACGAAAGCACCGAAAGGCACGATCCTTACTACCTTACCGTGGATCACGTCGCCCACCGCATACTTTTCCGCAGCAAGCTCCCAAGGCTGACGCTGGAGTTGCTTGTAGCCTATGGAGACCTTTTTGTTCTCTTTGTCCACTTTGAGAACAAGGAACTTATATGTCTTACCGATCTCGAGCACGTCGGTAACTGCCGAAACCGGCGTCCAGGAAAGGTCGGAGATGTGCGCGAGACAGTCGAAACCGTTCACGGAAACAAACGCGCCGAAATTGGTCACTCTTTCAACCTTGCCTTCAACAATGTCGTCCTTGTGGATGTTAGCAAAGAACTCCTCTTCCTTTGCAGCCTTTGCGGCTTCGCGGGCATCGCGCTCTTCCTGAAGGATCACGCGCTGGGAGGCGATTATCTCCTTCCTCCTGCCGTCCTTCTTTATCTCGATGAGGCGCAGCCTTAACGTCTTGCCCTCGTACTTGGTAAGATCCTTAACATAGCCGGGACGGATCTCCTTGGCGGGCACGAACACCTGATAGGTGCCGAGGGTGCCCACAAGGCCGCCCTTGTTGCAACCTGTGCATACGACGGTGAATTCCTTGCCTGCCTCTATATCCGCGAGCATGGATTCCTCCTGCTCGAGGAGCTTTATCATCTTCTGGGAAAGTTTCAAAGAAGGTTTGAGTTCCACAACGAGCAGGTCGATCTGTTCGCCGACCTTGTCGGCATAATCTGCCGCATTGTAGTCCTCGCAGTCAAGCTCGTCCTTGGAGAGCATTATCTCCGACTTTGAGAAAGGCAAAAGTATCTTGAGCCCGTCTTCCGTAGCTTCGGATATGGTGGCCTTTACCATCTGGCCTTTCTTGAACTTAGACTCTCTGTCTATCTTATCGACAACGGCATCCATGGGGTTGGAAAGCTGCTCTTCCTTTACCTCTTCCTGCTTTGCCTCTTCGGAAACAGTTTTCTCCTCGGCGGGCACTTCTGCGGGCACTTCCGCAGCCGCTTCGGTTACGACTTTTTCTTCTTCGGCAGCTTCCGTTGCCTTAACTTCTGTGCTGACTTCTTCCATCTTAAAAAGAACCTCCCGGGTTTGGGCATCCGGGGTTGATGCCCCTG
>DVIK01000069.1 GCA_018711385.1 Candidatus Coproplasma avistercoris | reverse complement strand
GCGCAGCCGAAGCTCTGCCGAGGCTCCCGCAGGGAAACGGCAGGTACCCGGCGTAACGGTTGCGGGCAGGACAGCGAAAAGCTGTCCGTTTTTTTGTGGTGACCTTGCCGCGCATGAACTACGAGCGGTGCGTGCGAGGCGCAACCGAAGCTCTGCCGAGGCTCCCGCAGGGAAACGGCAGGTAAAATATAAAGACAGCGCCCTTGCGGGCGCTGTTGACTTATAAGAAAATTTAATATCCCTTTGAGCAGTCGACAATATTTTCGGGCACGGAACCGTTGATATAGTCCGCGACGCACCTTGTAATATCGGCGACGTAGCGTTCGTGCCCGTCGCTCAGCTGCATGGCCTTGTGCGATGAGAGCACTACATTTTCCAGCTCGTTGAAAGGGTATGCGAACGGAAAGAGCACCTCCCCCTCCTTTCTAGACTTCACCTTCCACGTGTCTATCGCCGCACCTCCCATTCCGCCGGATTTAAGGGCTTTGAACAGCGCGGCCTCGTCGATGCAGTTGCTCCTGCCGACATTTACGATATACTTTCCCGCGAGCAGCCCGAAAATTTCGCCGTTGAACATGCCGTCGGTCTGCGCCGTCCTGGGAAGGGACAGGAACAGAATGTCTGCCTCGGCGCACAGCCGTTGCAGCGATTCCACCGCCTTTACGGAGCCATAGTTCTTGCCGCGGTCGATAGTAAAGCACGGGATGCCGTTTGCCGTGAGCAGATTTGCGATCTCCCTGCCTATGTGTCCGTAGCCGACGAGGCCCGCCTTCATGCCGAACAGACTCTTCCAGTACGGGTCGCCGCTTGACCAGTCGCCACGCCGCATGCGGCGGTCGAATTCGGCGATGCGGCTTACCAGCGTTACCGCCAGACCGAAGGCGTATTCGGCGATATAGCGCGAATTTACGTGCGAGTTTACAAGCATTATGCCGCGCTTTGCGAACTCGCCGACGGGAAAATCGTCCACGCCCGTCTTATAGGCGAACACCGCTTTGAGTCTGTCCGCCCCCTCGAGTTTTTTTGCGTCCATCTGCTTGCCGATGAAGATGTCAGCGCCCGCGAGAGAATAATCTCCGAGGCCGCATATCTGAACGTCGGCAAGGGGCTGCAATGCCCTGTACATCTTTTCAAACGCGCCGTCCATTGCAGCGACGCTGAGGCATATGTGCGGTCTATTCACTGCACTCCTCCAAAACTTTGCGGTAATTTGCGATATCCTCTTCGCCGAGCGTGAAGGTATCGCCCTTTATCGTATGTTTGAGCGCGAACGCCGAGATGGCGAACATCGTCGCCTCGCCGAGCGGCATTCCGCTCATTATTGCGTGGAGCATGGCACCGTTAAATGCGTCGCCGCCGCCCACCCGCTCGGTAACGGGAAAAGCAAACGCGGGAGACGAGTATCTGCCGCCGTCCCTTGCGAGCAACGAGACGCGGACGCTGTGGCGATCCGGCGCGGTTATGGCCCTGTCGCGCAGAATAAGGTATGCGCAGGGCAGCTTTTGCATGACCTCCTCTTCGTCCATCCGAAGGAAAGTTTCGAGATCGCGGTGCGAGGCGAGCAGGATATCGGCCTCCTTTACCGCCTCGCGGAAGATCTCTCCGGCGCGCTCCGTCGTGCCGAGAGCGGCGCGGTAATTGAAGTCGAAGCTGACCTTTACGCCCCTGCTGCGGGCTTCGCGCATCAGCCGGAAGGCAAGCGCGCGCGACGAGGGCGAGAGCGCAAACGATATACCGCTTATGTGGAACAGACTTACCCCGCCGAACACCCTGTCGTAATCGAAGGAATGCTCGTCAAGACGGGTAAATTCGGAATTTTTGCGGTAATATATCACGCGGGCGCCGCGGCTTTCGCCTCCGTTTTCGGAAAAATACAGCCCGAGCGTATCGCCGCGCACCACTATATCGGCAGTGCCTATGCCGAATTTTTTCAGGTGGTCGAGCACGGCGCCGCCTATGTCGCCTTCGGGCAGGGCGGTGAGATAGTTGGTCTTATATCCCAGCGCCGAGAGAAAGGCGAGCACGTTGGCCTCGGTGCCGCCGTAGATGACGGAAAAATTGTCGCTTCCCCTTATCGTGCCGCCGTCGGGCGCGGCAAGGCGCATCATTATTTCGCCGAAAGCAGTAACTTTGCCCTTCACTTTTTTACCTCACCGTTAAGTTCCGCCGCCGCGCGTTCCATCCTGCCGATGCAGACGTCGGCAAAATACAGGCACGCCAGCAGCGCTTCGCCGCACTCGCGCCGCATGCTTGCATTGAACGCCTTGCGCATGCGGTGACCGAGCCCGTCGAACGCCGCAGCCGCCCTGCCGACTCCCGGGCGGAACCTGCGCTTTACGCGCAGCATGTCGCGCGCTTTAAGTTTAAGGCGGTAACCGAAATCTATCGTTATTTTGTCGTGCTTTACAAGATAATACTCGCTTTCGAGCTTGCCGCGCGAAAGTCTGGGTATGTAGTCGCCTTCCGTTATTTTCTCTTTATACTCCTCGCTCGTGAGCGCCTGAAGCTCGCAGGCGCGTTTTGCGCGCTCCTCGAGCACCTCTTTAAGCTCCTCCGCCGTCTTGTTGACCACGACATAGAAATAGAGGTTGGGCTTGCCGCCCTCGATGAGGTCGCGCGCCAGTCCGAAGAAGTTGTGCTCTATTGAAAACGGCACTAGCTCCTCTTCGCCGATGCCGTAATTGTGGAGCACCGTTTTGAGTATGATGGTTTTGAACGCGTCACGCGCGCCGTTTTCCGGAATTATGCCGTCGCCTTTTATGACTTCCGACTTTTTCATGGCGAGCGAGATGGGCTGGGCAAACTTGTTCTTCCATGTGACCTTTTTCCTGCCGCGCTTTTCGAGCAGCAGCCAGCCGTCCCTGGTGAATATCAGTCCGTTGATGCCTATCTGGTTGCCGAGCTTTGACTTCGGCAGGGCCGATACTTTGTCGCCGTATTCATACAGCCCGCGCACGGTGAGGCCGTCGCTTATCTTGTAGTCCATGCAGCGGTTGGTGACGAGCATGTAAAAGTACTGCGAGCGCTCGGTGTACAGCGTGAGCGTGTGCCGTTCATCGTCGTATGACTCGTCGCGCAGGCGGATGGTCTCGTTATTGCTCACGTTGGAAGCGCCGTGGGCGTGCAACAGCTTTTCGGCGTTTTCGCGCAGGAACGAAGGCAGCTCGCGCATGTAGTTGCTGTCGCTGAACCTGATGACGGCGTCGCCGTTGACGTTTGCAAAGATGCACAGGCTGGAAAGATACAATTTGCCCTGTTCGAAGTAGACTTTTATTTCCGTCTGACGGTCGGCATAGCCCTGCGAAAGTTTGTCCTCCACGTAGTTTTTGGGGCGGCGCCTCTTTGCGGGAGTGCGCATGAGATACATGAAGGAGCCATCTTCAAAATAAAGGTCTTTGCCATTTTCCGCGTCGAGCTTGTCGTGCTTCCAATATTTTGTTATTATCTTGTGGTGGTCGTCTTCGAGCTTTAACGATTCTTCGAGCTCGCCGTTAGCCCTGCTTATGAATTTTTCGGATATCAGCGAGGCCGCGGCGGCAAGGAAGATCGAGGGTGCAACGAGATCGGTAAAGACGCTCCACAGCGCGCCCTTCGGGTCCTGGTTGCCGTTGAAGACATAGCCTACGGCAAAGATGGCACCCGACAATATCAGAAGAAACAGCAACCTCGTCCAGAAATTGTTGTATACGCTTTTACAGAACTTAAAAAATTTTTTCATCGGTACCCCCCCCTGCGGTATATGAAAATTATATCACAACGCCCGTCGCGCCGTCAAGAGATAGTTTACCGCACAACAGCCCTAAACCGGCAAACCATGTAAAGTTTTATTGTTCAAAATATGCATTTTTGCACTGTTTTGTGCTCAAATGATATTATTACATATATACATTCAATAAGGCGGGCGGCAGAGCCGCCCGCCTTATTCGGTTTTAATGAAATCAGACTATATACTTCGGATCGAGCGAAGGGGCCGCATCTATTTCGGCCTTCTTTGCCTCGTAACCGCTCTTGCCGAGCAGGGCGAAAGTGGCCTTTTTGCCGTTCTCCACGCCCGGCTGATTGAAGGTGTTGATGTTGAGCATTGCACCGGCATAGGCGGTCTGGAGTTCAAGAAGGAACATCAGCTGGCCCATGGTGAAGGCGTTTATTTCGGGCACCTGGATCGTGTAGTTCATCCTGCCGGCGCGCATAAGCGCGTATGCCGTGGCCTTGTTTTCGGCCTGGATGAGTTCCTGCATGGTGTGGCCGCCCAAAAAGCCCACGTCGGGGATATCCTCGCAGCCGTGGGGGATGGGCATTTCGCAGCCGTATTTTTCCACGGATATGAAAGTTATGACCTTATCGAAGGGGCCTTCGGTGTAGAGCTGGACCTGCGAATGCTGGTCGGTGACGCCGAGGCTCTTGACGGGGGTGGTGCCCGCGTTTATTATGTTGCCGTCGTAGTCCTCCTGCTTGCCGATGCTCTCTGCCCAAAGCTGGCAGTACCAGTCGGAAAGAAGGCGGAGATTGTCGCTGTAGGGCATCATTACGTGGATGTTCTTGCCCTGCTTCATGGTGATGTACATGAGCACGGCGCACGCAAGCGCGGGGTTGGAAGATATGCTCGGCTTGTTGCAGATGCTGTCCATAAACGCGGCGCCCGCAAGCATTCCCTTTATGTCGATGCCGAGCACCGCCGCGGGAAGAAGGCCCACGGGGCACAGCTCGGAGAATCTGCCGCCCACGCCGTCGGGAAGGACGTACTTTTTGATCTTTCCGCCGAACGCTTCGTCTATCTTGATGAGATTGCCGCGGCTGGCGTCGGTGGTGAAGATCATGTTCTTTGCGATATCCACTCCCGCCCTTTCGAGCGCGTCGGATATTATGAGGTACTGGGTCATCGTTTCGGATGTGGCGCCGGACTTGGAGATGACGTTGAAGCAGGTCTTTTCAGGCTCGATCACATCCAGAAGCGCCTTCATGCGCACGGGATCCACATTGTCTTCGACATAGAACTTGGGCGCGCCGCCGCGGGCCTTTAAGTTGAGCTCGTTGTGGTGAAGATGGCAGAGGGCATTGAACACCATCGAGGGGCCGAGCGCGCTGCCGCCTATGCCGAGTACTACGAAATATTTGAAGTTCTTGCGCACCTGTTTTGCCGTTGCTATGATATCGGCAACGATCTCGTCCTGATTATAGGGAAGTTCCGTCCATCCCATGAAGAGCTCGTCTTTGCCGCGGTTGCGCGCAACATAGTCGAAAGCCTCCTCCGCCTTGCCCTTCATCGCCCTGAGTTCGGAATCTTTGATGCCCCTCTCGCCGAGGAATTTCGACATCATATTATTGTAATCGACGGTAACGCGCATGGATTTGCGCCATTCCCTGGTCTTATAGCCCATAACTGCCCTCCGTAAACTGTAAGTTGCAGGCCGCTGCCTGCGAGTATTATTATAAGTCAAATCGCGGTCATAGTCAACACGGCGGCAAATCAATTGGTGAAATTTTTATAAAATTTAGTGTTCCCCCTCCGCTGCCTGTAAATATTTTGCAAGCGGCGAAAATGCTTTACAAAACATATGTTTGAGTGGTAGAATGATGCCATGGGAATGGAACTGACAGACGACCAGCTGGCTGCCGACAGGGCGATAGCCGACTGGTACAACAACCGTTCGCGGCAGATATACGTCCTTTCGGGGCTGGCGGGCACGGGTAAGACGACGCTGCTAAGGTATACCGTGTGCGAGACGCTCGGGCTGGAACCGGAAAAGAGCGTGGCGTTCGTGACGCCCACGGGAAAGGCGGCTACCGTGCTGATAAGGCAGGGCATACCCGCCACCACACTGCACAGGCTGATATACCAGGCGATGACCGAAGAGAGCGAGACGATCATAAACGGCAGGCCGGTCACGGTGGAAAAACTGGTGTTCAGGCGCAGGGAGAGCATCGACAAGGCCATAAAGCTGATAGTTCTGGACGAATTTTCCATGGTTTCCGACGAGGTGCTTGCCGACGTGGCGCGGTTCGGGGTGAAGATGCTCGTCTGCGGCGACGGCGCGCAGCTGCCGCCCGTAGAGGGCATGAACAGCTTTATAAGTTCGCCCGACGTGACGCTTAAAACGATAGTCCGGCAGCAGGAAGGCAACCCGATAATAAGGCTGGCGCGCGATGCCATGGAGGGAAAATACATACCTTTCGGCACCTACGGCGACAGGGCGTTCGTGCTGAGCGCGCGCAGGCTTAAAGGCGAGTACCGCAAAAAATACATGCTCAAAGCCGACCAGATAATCTGCGGGCTGAACAAAACGCGCGCAAAGGTAAACGACGAGGTGCGCGGCTATTTGGGCTACGGCGGGCTGCCGCAGAGGGGCGAAAAGCTGATATGCACGCTGAACAACTGGGAGCAGTTCATAGACGGCGAGATGCGCTATAACATGGTCAACGGCATAATAGGCACGGTGCGCGAAGTGCGCTACTACGGCGAGAGCATGGGGTTCATGACCTTCCGTGCCGACTTTATGGACGAGGACTGCCCCGAAGTGGTGCCCTTCGACACCGGCATATTCGAAAACGGCGCCTACCGCTACCGCCACGGCGACTACTTCGAGCGTTTCGACGAAGAGGGCAACGCCGCGGGAGCATTCACGCTGAACAGGTTCGAGTTCGGCTACTGCATATCCTGCCACAAGGCGCAGGGTTCGGAGTTCGGCAGCACGATAGTCTTCGACGAGAGCTATGCCTTCAAGGAGGACAGAGCGCGCTGGCTTTACACCGCCATCACCCGCACGAAAGACAAGATAATAATACTGCGGTGATTTTTTTATTACCCCTTGCAAGGCGGGCAAAAGTGTGTTAAAATAGAGAAAGTGAAAACATGGCGGCAACCGCCCCGAATATAGCATGACGGAGGGAAAAAATGAATATCTGGCACGACATAGAACAATCGCGCATAACAAAGGAAGACTTTATGGCGTACATAGAGATAACCAAGGGGTCGCGCTCGAAGTACGAGCTGGACAAGCCCACGGGCATACTGCGCCTGGACAGGGTGCTGTACACCTCCACCGTGTACCCCGCGAGCTACGGCTTTATCCCCCGCACGCTTGCCGACGACGGCGACCCGCTGGACGTGCTGGTGCTGTGCAGCGAACCGATTTTGCCCGCCACGATAGTGCAGTGCTACCCGATAGGCGTGATAAACATGTCGGACGAGGGCGAAGAGGACAGCAAGATAATCGCCATACCGTTCAAGGAGCCGACCTATAACTGCTACACCGACATAGAGCAGCTGCCCAAACACATCTTCGAGGAGATGCGGCACTTTTTTAAGGTGTATAAACAGCTGGAACACAAGCACACGGCGGTCTCTTCGATAATGGGCAGGGCGGACGCGATAGAGATAATAGAAAAGAGCATAATCGCATACGCCGAAAAATTTCCCCAAAAATAAACCACGTTTTTAATTACAGCAGTCGGGGCGCAAAATTTTGCGCCCCGACTGTTTTTTTGTTTATTCAGAACAGATCGGAATACCTTTCAACAAGTTCGCCTATCTGCTCGATCGTTATAATGCCCCTCCTGTATAATTAATTTTATATTACTAACTATTCCGACTATATCCCTGTCGGACCGGTAACCAATCGCAAATAATCGACAAAATCAAAATTTAGAAGTTTTATTACCGCAAACAAAAAATCTTCCATATCCCACTGTGTTAGGACTATCAGATATTCCACGGGATCTGATTCGCTATGAAAAACATCAGAAATTTCAATAGGCGAAAAATCCTCTGCCGTATATGTTTTGTCGTTATACTCAGGTTTAATATAAACATGCAGATAAATTGTCGAAAATGTTGGTGATAACCGATCGATATCATACAACACGTTGAACTTTTTCTGCAACTCTGCAAGCTGCTCCTCGGTGAGGGCGTTGGATGCAGAGAGCTCTTCGAACTGCTGCCGAAGCTCTTCAAGCCGGCCCTGAATATCGCCGTTGCTGCCTTGCAGCTTTTCGTTCTCCTCTTCGAGCTGCTCGTTGCGCTCGGTCAGTTCGGCTATCTGCGCTTCGAGTTCGGCGCTGTTATCGCTACACCCCGCCGCAGACAGCGACAAGCAGGCAATGCATAAACTCAGCAATATTGCCGCAATAATTTGCTTTTTCATATTAAATACCTCCTTTTATGCAAAACGGCACAAATAAAGCCGTTCAAGACTTTATTTGTGCCTGAAAAAACTTAGTACCCATCGGAATATCCCCCTGCCGATTTCCGCGGTCGCATGTTATGCTGCAGGTTGTGCCGGATTACCGTATTTTTATTGTAGCACCGCGGTATAAGTTTGTCAATGGGCAAAACAGCCATCATACGGAAGGGTGATATTCTATTTGCTTTCAACACCTCGTATCCCCCCTTCGCTCCGTTTCTCTCCGCTGTCCCCCCTTTAGGCAAGGGGGGCAATGATAAGGGCGTTTCCCCTATGTTGCCGTTTCCCTGCGGGAGCCTCGGCAAGGCTCTTGGCCGAGCCATGGCAAGGGGCGATAGTCAGGGCAATTAAAAAGCACGGGCGAAGGCCCGTGCGTTATTGCATAATATTTATTTTTGATGAGCGGTCACTTATCTTCGGACGGGGTTTCGTCCTGCCGTTCAGCCTTTTCGCCGGGGTGGTTTTCATCGTACGCGGCGCCTATCGCGCCCACGCCCACGGTGTTATCTACGGGCAGGGAATAGAGTATACCGCCCGCCTCGCTCTTGAGTCCGGAGGACTGCGAAAGCGCCTCCATTATTGCCATTTTGCCCTCTCTGCGGGCAAGTATGAGCAGAATTTCCGTCTCTTCGTTGATGGAGATGCCTATGAACTGCTCCGCCTTGGCATTGCCGAGCGAACGCGACCTTATTACGGTGCCGCCGGCGGCACCGGCAGCGCGCGCCGCCTCCATCGCCTCGTCGACGTAGCCCTCCGCCACTATTGCAACTATGAGATCGTATTTGCGGTCTTTATCCTTCACGATATTCCTCCCGTAGACGAATTTGGAAGCGGCGGCAGAACACAAGCCGCCCGCTATTATTTCGGATACCGCCGAAAGCGGCACCGTGAACGAAATGCCCCTGCCCACGAGGTAGAGCGACATTTTATTGTCTATGCCGCTGAGGATGGCGCCCTCGTCGCTTTCGGGTATGAGCGCGAGCATCACGGATTTTTCGCTTGTGCCTATGCCGAGGTAATTGAGCACGCTGCTGCGCGCCGTGCCCATGCCGGGGCAAGTAAAGGTGAGGGCAACGGAAAAATCGTTGAGCAGGCTTGCAAGCCGCTCGTCTTCGCCGCGGTTGACTATGCTTACAAGCAGCTTTGCCCTGTTGGGCAACGGGCGTTCGCCGCGCGTAACGGGAAATATGTTGCGGGTAGCCATCAGCTCACCTCGTACTGCACGATCCTGTCTTCCACGGTGAGGAACGTGCGCTTTATTTTGCTTGTTCTGCGCTTATAGAGTATGCCGAACACCTGTATGGTGATCAGCGGCATCAGCGCCACAAAGGATACGCAGCCGAACGCGTCGGTCATTATCGCCGCAGCGGCCTGTTCGCCCGCGATCACGCCGCACGCGCCTATAGCCATGGGCAGAACGAACGCCGAGACCATGGCACCCGAGGCGACGCCGCCCGAGTCGAATGCGATACCCGTGAACAGTCTGGGCGAAAAGAACGTGAGCACGAGCGCCGCGGCATAGCCGGGCACAAGTATCCACATGATGTTTATTCCGGTGAGCACGCGGAGCATTGCAAGCCCCAGCGCGCAGCACACCGATATGCTGAGCGCAAGCTGCATGGAGCGCGCCTTGATGGCGCCCGCGCTCATGCGTTCGACCTGCTTGTTGAGGACGTGTACGGCAGGTTCGGCCGCCACCACGAAGTAACCTATTATCATGCCCACGGGGATGAGCAGCCAGCCGCCCGCCACGCCCGCAAGGCCCCGGCCTATGAGCGTGCCCATGGGGGCAAACCCGACATTGGCGCCCGTTAAAAAGAGCACGAGGCCGATAAATGTTATGACTATGCCGAGCGCTATCCTTATTATCTGCCGCTTATGGAACACGCGGGTGACGAGCTGGAAGATGATGAAGAACACCGCTATGGGCGCGAGAGCTATGCCCACTTCGCCGGCATATTGGCCGAGCCCCGGAAGGAATGCGTAGAAGGCTTCGCCGGTGTTGCCTGAGGCAGCCGCGCCTTCGCTTACACTGTACCGGATCCCCTCCGCCCCGCTGATTATGCCGAGCACGAGCACGGAGATTATCGGGCCGATGCTCGAGAGAGCAACGAGGCCGAAACTGTCGTCCTTGCCCTCTTTATCGCTTCGGATGGAGGCAACGCCCACACCGAGCGCCATTATGAAGGGCACCGTCATGGGGCCTGTGGTAACGCCGCCCGAATCGAAAGCTATCGCCCAGAAGCTGGGGTCGACGAATATGAATGCCAGCAAAAAGGCTATTATGTAGAAGGCGATCAGAAGTATCGAAAGCCTTATTCTGAGCACTATGCGCAGCATGGCTATGGTGAGGAAGATCCCCACGCCCACCGCCACCGTTATTATGAGCACCCACGGATTTATGGCGTCGGACACGTAGCCCGCAAGGATCTGCAGGTCGGGTTCGGCTATCGTGACAATTATGCCTATCACGAAAGAGACGAGCGCTATCAGCCACACCTTGCGCGAATGAGTGACTACGGAGCCTATCTTTTCGCCTATGACGAGCATGGACATGTCGGCGCCCATGTTGAAGCCGGACAGCCCGACGACGAGCAGCACCGCTCCCACGATGAAAAGCACGAACTCGTAGGTGCCCACACCGAGCGCCACGGCAAGCACCAATATTATAGCCGCAATTGGCAGCACTGCCGTAAGCGATTCTTTTAGTTTATCTATAAATGCATTTTTCATCGTAGCTCCGGCAAAATTGATCTATAGGTTTATTATATCATAAAAGCATTGACCGTGTCAATTGCAGAAAAAAAGACAGATTATACAAAAGACGGTGGAAAATAATATGTGAGCACGCGCGCACGCGTGCGCGCAAAGTTAAACTGCGCGCCGACATTATTGACAGCGCCGCTTTTTCATGGTATATTTTATCTGAAAAAAATTTTGCGCAGCGCCAACAATTCCGCGTGCGGGATTGTTATATATGCAGAGGCGGAGTGCGCGGACGGGAGATCATGGACAGCGCAAAGTTGGAGAGGAAAGTTGCCGAATACCGCGCGGGCGACGGCAGGGCGTTCGATTACATATATGAATGTACAAACCGCACAGTATATTTTGCCGCGCTGTATGTGGTGCGGGACAGGGCTGCCGCGGAGGACGTGACGCAGGAGACCTACCTGCGTGCGCTTGCCGCGCTGGACAGCTATGCCGCGGGCACGAATTTTGCCGCATGGCTGACGCGTATAGCAAAGAACCTTGCGCTGAACCACGTTAAAAAGCGCGGGCGCGAGCAGACGACGGACTTTTCCGACGAAGCCGAGATAAGAAAGTACGGCACTCACGAGACGGAGCTGCCTTATATATTCGACCTTGCGGCAAAGCTGCTCAAAGAGGACGAATACGAAATACTGATGCTGTGCCAGGTGGCGGGATACAGGCGGCGCGAGGTGGCGCAGATGCTGGGCATGCCGATAGGCACGGTGACGTGGAAGAACAACGAGGCCTTGAAAAAGCTGAAGGCACACCTTAAAAAGGAGGGCGGACGATGAACGTTAAAAAGATGCTTAAAGACGGCGCGAAGCAGATCCTGCCCGACGATAAGCTGAAAGAACAGATAAAGTACCGCATGGGCATAGACGGCGAAGAGGAAGTAAGCCTGGGCGCGGTGAAGGCAAAGCGCCGCAACAGAGTGATAATAGCAGTGAGCTGCGGGCTTGCCGCGGTGATAGCCGTGTGCGCGTTTATACCGCTGATGCTGCGCCGCGACGACGGTCACACCCCCGCCACTCCTTCCGACCCCGGCAACATCTTCGGCGAACTGAGCACAGCCGACGAGATCTACGGCTTTTCCGCCGCATCGGCCCTGGCAATGCTCGGCGGGATGCAGCCGGAAGGAGCCGCCGCAATGAGCGCAGTTTCGGGCAGGGCCGCAGACGACGGTGACGCAGAGAACATTGAGAAGATAAACGGCTACATGCAGGTAGTGGAGAGCCTGACCTCCGGTAAAGGATATACCGTGACGGGCGGCGAGAACGGCGGAGCTTACCCCGAATACGGGTATGTGATGAAGATAAGCTATACCGACGCGCTGGGCGAGAGCCGCGACGGCGGCACGATATATTACAACAAGACCTTCGAGGAGGGCGAGTTCGAGGACGGCGAGAGCGAGGTGACCTATTCGCTTGAAGGCGTTATGGTCGAGGACGGCAACGAATACGCCGTGGCGGGCACGCACAGCACCGAGAGCGAAGAGGATGAGAGCGAGAGCGAGTACACGCTGCGCATAGACCTGGGCGGCGGTATGTTCATCGTGGTTGAACAGCAGCACGAAAACGAGGAGGGCGAGAGCGAGACGGAGTATTGCTATACCCTGTATTCGGGAGGCAACGCCGCGTACGCCTCGCAGCGCGACCGCGACGACGATGACGATGACGATAACGGCAGGTACGCGATAATTTCGCAGACCACCATAGAATATGAGACCGAGGACAGCGAGACCGAACTCGTGATAACCGAGACGCGTTCGGGCGAGAGACAGGTATTTACCTTTGAAGCGGAAGACGGACGCATACTCGTACGACTGGGCGGCGCGTTCACCGACGTGGTGTACACCGTGACGATAGAGAACGGGCAGTACGTATATACGCGCGGCGGCGCCGAAGTGGGCCGCGAAGAGCGGCGCGGCAGGCACGACGACTGAAAATTTACATTTATATGGCTGCGGGAGGGCGGAAGCCCTCCCCCTTTTTTGCCGCCGCGCGCAATATCTGCGCGCGGCGCTGCACATACTTAAAAGCGGGGCGAAAAACTCCTGAAAAAATTTTTTTAGTTTTTACCAACAAAAGCTCAGGCGTGGCTGTTATATATGTGAAGGCACCCGAAAGGGAGAGCCGAATAAAAAAAAGGAGCACAGGAAAATGAAGAAACTCACTAAGATCTTTGCAGGAACGGCGATAGCCGCTACTCTTATAATAGGAACGGCGGCATTTGCGGCATGCGGCAACAACGGAACGACTGCGGGAGGCGGCTCGGACAAGCTGACGGCGGACACCCCGCAGGAAGCCTACGGCATCTCGGCGGCGACGGCGGGCATGGTGATCTCCGGCATGAACGGGGGCTCGGCGGCGGACGCGGTGGGTGCCTCGGCGGCCATAAACGGAAGGGCACAGGTGACCGACGAAGAGACGATAGCCTCGCTGAACGAATACATAGCGCTTGTGGAGGGGCTGCTTGCAGACGGAGGATTTGCGATAACCGGCGGCGCGAACGAAAATACAGAATTCGCGCAGTACGAAAACGTGATGACGGTTACCTACACCACGATGGACGGCGGAAAGATAAGCTACACCACCTACTACAACCAGACTCTGACGGGCAGCTACACCGAGCAGGACGACGAGCCTTGGGAGGACGACGAGGTGACCGACGTATATTCCGTGGAGGGCGTGATGGTGATAGACGGCGCGGCGTACCCGCTTGAAGGGCGGTTTGTAAACGAGACCGAGGGCCGCGAGAGCGAAAATACTCACTACCTCAGGGTGGACATCGACGCGGCGGCCGGCAACTGGCTCACCGTGACCCAGGAGACGGAGAACGAGGACGACGAGAGCGAGAACGAATACGTATACACCACGTACAGCGGCGGCAGGATAGCCGAGCGCACCACGTTCGAGTTCGAGAGCGAACGCGGCGAGACGGAGATCGTTATGAGCATAGACGACCGCGTGAACGGCACGCACAGCTACTTTGAATTTGAAAGGGAGACCGAGCGCGGCCGTGAGATAATCAAAATAAATGCCGACGGGCGCGAATACATCGTGCGCACCGAAACGGACGAAAACGGCAATTCGCAATACGTTTACTATTCGGGCGGCAACCGCATAGGGCGCGGCGACAGATTTGACTTCGACGACTGAAAATCAGAATTGACCCCATAATATGCCTTAAACAACGCAGGCGGGCGGCTTGAAAAGCCGCCCGCTTATTTTTGCTCAGATCTGCCTGCCTATGTCCTTTTTGAGCTTTACTATTATCTTCTTTTCGAGGCGGGAGATATAGCTCTGCGAAATTCCGAGGGCATCCGCCACATCCTTCTGGGTCATCTCGTCGCCGCCGTCCAGCCCGAAGCGCATGCGCATTATCTTCTGTTCGCGCTGCGGCAGCCGCGAAAGCGCGCCTTTGAGCAGTTCGCGCTCCACCCCGCCCTCTATATCGGAATACACGGCGTCGGCGTCGGTGCCCATCACGTCGGAGAGCAGCAGCTTGTTGCCCTCCCAGTCGGTGTTTAACGGTTCGTCGAAGCTGACCTCCTGCCTTATGCGCGACATCCTGCGCAGATACATCAGGATCTCGTTTTCGATGCAGCGCGAAGCATATGTGGCAAGTTTTATGTTTTTATCCGAACGGAAGGAATTTATCGCCTTTATCAGGCCTATCGTGCCCACAGACACGAGGTCGTCGCCGTCCACGCCCGAATTTTCAAATTTTTTGGCTATGTATACTACCAGCCTTAAATTGTGCTCGACTAGCGCCTCCCTCGCCTTTTCGTCGCCGCGTTCGAGGAGGCTTATCTTGTCGCTCTCCTCCTCCCGCGAAAAGGGCATTGGCAGCGCTTCGGTGCCGCATATGTAGTCCAGCGAGTTGCCGCGGAACAGAGACGAGAGCAGTTTTTTTAGTTTTTCAAACATTTCAGCCACCTCCGTAAGGCTTAAAGTTGTTCGGCGAGATCGGGATGGAGCACCGCCCTTGCCATGGGCTGCGGGCTTATCCCTATTTTTACACACTTTATTGTATGCATGCCGTCCGCGGTATATATCTCGATTTTGTCGGCGGTGAAAACTTTCAGCGTTCTGCTGCCCGCAACGGTGCGCACGGTGACGTCTTCCGCCGCCTCCCCCTCGTCCGCCAGCCGCTTTGCCGCCTGCACCGGTATTACGCTTACGGGCACGCCGCCCGAATAAACCCTGTTGCCGCTGTCGAAAAAGGCGGGCAACTTTACGCTTTTCCCGTGCAGGAACACCGTACAGACGACCGCGCCCTTGGCGCGCGCCGCCAGCCTGTGCGAGAGCGCCCTGCACCCCATGGCGAGTGCGAATACAAAAAATGCGGGTATGCCTATCGGCACCGACGAGATCATGTAACCTCCGCCCTCGGCAAAGTCCCACCCCGCCAGCGAGAACAGAGCGACGAGCGTCCCGCCCGCAAGCAGGCTCACGCCGAAAAAGGCTGCGGCAAACTTCAGGTATGGCTTTATCCCCGCAAACCTGCCCGCGCCCGCGGCGAGCGCCAGCCCGGAGAGCACCTTTATTATTATTGCCAGCCAACCGGGGAGGGGAATGAGAGGAAAGAGCACGGCAAAACCCGCGCCGAGCGCCGAAGCCGCAGCTATGCGCCTATAGCCGCACGGGTTTTTGGTGAGCAGCTTGGCACACGCAAGCAACGTGAAATCCATACAGAAATTTTCGGCGAGCGCAAGCTCGACATATACCTGCATGGCACGATTATACCGCCGAAAGGGGCGCACATTCTGTCAAAGACGGGCGCAATTTGCCGCACGGACACGAAAACGGCCTCCCTTCCGGGAGGCCTGCTTAAACGGCTTTTCTGTAAGCATTCTGCTACGAAATTATATAGTTAACGCGGTAAAGATTTTCTTTTTTATGATAAATGTCTCCTTATATTAAAATAAGCAAAAAGGCACATATAAGGCCGCTCAAGACTTCATTTGTGCCTGAAAAAACTTAGTACCCATCGGAATATCCCCCTGCCGATTTTTGCGACCGCGGTATAAGTTTGTCAATAGTAAGTTAAAAGCACGGGCGAAGGCCCGTGCGTTACGCCGGATATAATGCTATGTTAAAACTCCGTATGCTCTATCATATCGTACAGATCGGGAATGGAATTGCAGGAGAGCAGGCGGGTGCGCAGGGCGGAGGAACCGCGCCTGCCCTTTGTGTAGAACGCCGCCATCTTGCGCATGAATACGAGCGCGAAGCGTTCGCCGAAGAGTGCGAGCGTTTCATCGAGCTGGCGCCTTACGAACGCGCGCCTGTCGGGCGGGGGATTGCCCGTGAGTTCGGCTATCAGCCACGGCGAATACATAGCTCCGCGCGCGACCATCACGCCGTCGGCGCCCGTCTCGTCAAGCAGTTTTTCCGCGTCGGCGGCGCAGAATATTCCGCCGTTTGCGATGACGGGGATGCTTACCGCAGCCTTTGCGCGCGCTATTTCGCCGTAGTCCACCTCGCCCGCGTAGATCTTGTCGCGCGTGCGGCCGTGCACGGTTATCATGTCGGCGCCGCTGTCTTCGCACAGCTTTGCAAAGTCGGCGGTGACTATCTTTTCGGGCGAGACGCCCGTGCGGAACTTTACCGAGACGCGCCTGCCGCTTGCCTTTGCCGCCCTTATGAGGGCGGACGCTCGATCAAAATCGAGCATGAGCGCGCAGCCCTCGCCGTTGCCGAATATCTTGGGCACGGGGCAGCCCATATTTATATCTATCAGATCGAAGGGGGCGACCTCTTCGCTTGCGGCGGCTCGGCGCATATATTCGGGGTCGGAACCGAACAGCTGGCACGCCTTAATGCCCGCATACTGCGGGGTGACATACAGCAGGTCGCGCGTGTTCCGGCTGTTATAGCACAGTCCCTTTGCGCTGACCATTTCGGTAAATGTGAGACCCGCGCCGAGCTCTGAGCACAGCTGCCTGAAAACGGCGTTGGTGTAGCCCGCAAGCGGGGCGAGAAAGACGTTGTTTGGCGCAATTAGCCCGCCGATATCAATGGTGTGCAAGCGCATCGTATGCCCTTCTTAAATAGTCCGACCACTCCTTTTCGGAGAGCGATGGTAACTCCCTGCCCTCCGCAAGGGCGAGCTGTTCAGCCTTGACGAACGCGTTTGCAAAACTTTCGGCGGCGTCTGCAAGGCACTGTTCGCTGTCGGCGCCGTTCAGCCTGCACAGCCTGACCGCCTCGAACAGCAGCCTGCCGCAGTCGGCTTCGGAAAGTTTCTCTTCGGGCGAACTTATAAGCCCGCGTATATCGGCGGCGCTCTGTTCTTTGCTTTTATCGAGTCCCGCCTTTGATGCGCGCTTTTGCACCTTCTGCGCGCGCATGCACGCGGGGAAGCTTACGGGCACCGCCTGCACCGTTTCGCCGAAGGTGGTCATGTGCTTTTCTTCGCGCTTGTTCTTTTCCCACACGCCGAGCGCGGCATCCTCGTCGGCGGCCCTGTCTTTGCCGAATATGTGCGAGTGGCGGAATATCAGTTTTTTCACCACGCGGGTGGTGACGTCTTCGGAGGTGAACGCGCCCTGCTCCTCCTTCATTACGGTGTGGAACGCCGCCTGCAGGAGCACGTCGCCCGTCTCCTCCTCCATCATGTCGTCGTCGCCCTTGTTTATGGCGTCGACAAGCTCGTAAGCCTCCTCCACCATGTTTATGCGTATGCTTTCGCACGTCTGCGCCCTGTCCCACGGGCAGCCGCCGGGGGCACGCAGCATGCGCACCATCTGCAGCAGGTCGGCATAGTCGTACCTGTCCTTATGTAAAAAATCGCTCTCCTCGACGACCGCCGCGCACGACATGTCGTAGTCCTTCTGCCTGTCGAGTTCGTATATCTTTATCCTCTTGACCGCATCGCCGCGGATGAACGCGCAGACGGTCTCCTCGCCGAAGAGGTCGGAGAGCGCGAGCTTCACCTCGGACGCGGCGAAGAAACTGTCTATGTCGTAGACGGCGACGGCGGGCGAACTTTTGAGGTTCTTTATGTCGTAGGCGGAGATGCCCGTGACCTGCGAGCCCTTTACCTTTGCAAGGCAGGCAGCGCGCGCCGCCTTGGATACGCCCTCTATCACCTCGGTATCCCTGTGGCGAGCGAGGATAATTTTGCAGGCGTTGTCCTCGCACACGGCGCCGTCGACGCAGTACACGACATCCTGCTGTTTTGCCGCGTCCAGAACGGCCTTTGCCAGCCTTCTGTTGAGCGTGTCGAAATTGCGGCTGCGCGCAAACAGTTCGTCGAGCGGCTGCGCGCCGTAGTCCTTTACCGAAGCGAACGAGGGCGCGAGCGCCGTGCGCGCGAGCACCTTTGCCCCGCTCGTGAGCGCGTTTACCGCGCGCATGCTCATGTCGCCTTCGCGCACGCCCAGTCCGATAAGCGTGATCTTCATACCTTCCTCCGTTTTAAGCCGAAAACAAATCGTTGTTTTTTCCCGTTTCGTATAATATACCACAATTCGAGCGCCGCCGCAACAAAATAAGCTATGTTTGCCGCAACGGCGGCGCCTTCGGCGAGCAGTCCGCCGTACCTTATGAACACAGCGGTGAGCGCCACGCGCAGTATGCACGTAAACCACTGCACGGCCGTGGCATACAGCGGCCTGCCGAGCGCATTCAGGCAGGCGGAAGCCGTCTGCACGAGCGAAAGGGTGACGGCGTTCACCGACATGATGCGCACCAACTTTATGAGCAGGGCGGACTGTGCGCGGGAGAGCGAAGAAAATATCAGCCTTGCCGCGAGCGGGGCGAACGCGAACAGCGCCGCGGCGCAGGGCAGGCTTACGGCGAGAGTGAACAGAATACACTTCTTTGCAAGGCGCACCGCGCCGCCGGTGTCTCCCGAGGCGGCGAGCGGCGAGATGGCGGGCACGCCCGCCACGGCAAGCCCGTAGGTGAGCGAGACGGGCAGGTTTATCATGGTGACGGCGCAGCCGGAGAACACGCCGTAGAGCGCGGTGGCTTCGGGCGTGACGGCACGCATCAGGTTTACCGCCACTATGCTTTCGGCAAGCTGCGAGAGCGGCATAGCCATGGCGGTGAATGTGAGCGGCACGGTAAATTTAAGTATGTTCCTGCGGCTGACGGAACGCTCCCTGTACAGCGGGCGCCTGCCGCGCGCACCGACGTAGAGCACGAACGCAAAGAGGGCGCACGCCGCCTCGCTTACGGTGACGGCGAACAACGTAGACGCCACAGCGAGGGCGAGGTCGTGCCTGAAATAAACGGCGAGCGCCACGCCGGTCAGCACCTTTATGAGCTGTTCGAGCACCTCGGTGACCGCCGTAGGAAGCATGTTGCCAGAGCCCTGGAACCAGCCGCGCACCACCGCAAGCAGAGACACAAAGAACACCGCGGGAGAGAGCAGCATGCAGCACAGCTCCACCGCAGGTTCGCCCTGGGCGAGCGCGAGCGGACGGGAGAGCGCGAACATGAGCGCAGCGCCGAGCGCGCCTATGAACGCATACAACCCGAAAGCCCTGCCCGCCACGCCCCTTTCGCCCGAGGCGGTGAGGCGGGCGATGCCTGCCGGTATGCCCGAAGCGGACACCGTTAAAAGAATACAATACAGGGGATATACCATCTGATATATCCCCATGCCCTCGCCGCCGAGTATCCCCGCAAGGGGTATGCGGTAGAGAGCGCCGAATATTTTAGAAATGAATCCGCCCGCGGCTATGATCACCGCCCCCGAGACGAGCGTGCGGCCGCGCAGCAATTTTTTTATCATTTCAGGCATATTACCGCACCTTTTCGCTCAGTCGAACTGATTCGCAAGAATGGTGGCCGAGAGCTGTGCGAGCTTTATGGCGCCCGCCTCCATCTTTGCGCCCTGCTCGGTGGAGATAAGCGCCACCGCACCGAGGCAGTCGCCGCCCGAGACTATGGGCACGATTATCTGCGCCGTGACGGATGAAGCCGCGTTTTCGGTGATTGGTATTATGCGCTCGCCCGAGGAAAGGCTGGCGATATAGCTGCGCCTGCCTTCGAGTATCCTGTCCATTGCGGCGGAGATGCTCTTGCCGTGCAGTTCGCGCCTGCCCGCACCCGCTGCGTACAGCACCTCGTCGGTGTCGCAGATGAGCGCGAGATGGCCGGAAAGGTCGTTGAGGCTCTTGGCCGTGCCTTCCGAGAACTTTTCAAGCGAAGCTATCGGCGAATACTTCTTTAACATCAGCTCGTCGCGCTCGGTGAAGATCTCCAGCGGGTCGCCCGATTTAAGGCGCAGCGTGGAGCGGATCTCTTTGGGAATGACCACCCTGCCCAGTTCATCTATTCTTCTTACAATTCCTGTTGCTTTCATGTCTGCCCCCATAAAAAATAATTTTATACAGGCAGTATGCCGCGGCAGGCAAAATTTATGCAGAAATTGCAAACGCTTCCAAAATCGCAGATAGTTGCGGCATATGTACATGCCTTTTTGCCTTTATACGCAGAGCGCGCCGCGGCTTGAAGCCGCGGCGCGCATACATTCGATATCCGTGATCTATTATTCTTCCGTGCCGTCCTCTGCCTTCTTGGCGCGCCTGGGATCGACCGGAGGCTGAAGTTCGGGGTGCTTCATCAGCTTTTTGAGCACGTATTTGTACAGGAAGATGTAGCCTATGCCCGCCGCCACCATTATTATGCTCCAGAACTGCGAAGGGGTGATGCCCGGGATAAAGCCGCCGCGGTCGTCTATGCGGAAATATTCTATTATAAAGCGCCATACGCCGTAGGCTATGCAGTACACCGCCAGGTTGCAGTTGAACCTGAACTTAAAGTAGAGCACCGCCATCGCCGCGGCGAGCACGAACAGGAATATGCATTCCAGAAGCTGCACGGGAATGACGTTTACGCCGTCCATGTTCTGACCGAGTATGTCGTTGTAGCCGTGCGCGCAGGGGAGGCCTATCCACGAATCGGTGGGCCTGCCGTAGCAGCAACCCGCAAAGAAGCAGCCCAGCCTGCCGAACGCATGCGCGATGCAGATGCCGATGGGAATGAACGTTACCGCGTCGGTGAGGCCGGCGTTCATGTTGTTCTGCAAGAACTTTGCCTTTGCCCGCGGGGCGACGACATATACGTAGAGGTTGTAAAACCCGAGATAACTTGCGACGCCGCCTATAAGGCCGCCGTAGAAAGTCATGGACGAGCCGAAATTGAACGTGCCCGTTTCGATATAGTTATAGACCGACTGAAAGAGCATGGCGAACAGAATGCCGATGGCCGTGGCAACTATGCCGAGCAGCAGCATCTTGTCGGTGCATTCCTCGTTGAAGTTCTTGTACCAGAACGCCCACATGAGGAATGCAAAGCAGCAGATTATGCCTATCGCCATGCACAGACCGTAGGCGTAGATCTCGACGGAGCCTATGGTCAACAAAGGTTCGGGATGCATGCCTTGCCCTCCTGTGCATTATTTTCAGTTTAATTATACTCTGCGGGGCGCGTCAAGTCAAACGATATCACGTGAAATTTGCGCACGTCAGCTGCGGGAAAGCATGTTGTTTATCGCGGCGACGAGCGCCTTTACGGAGCTGGTTATTATGTCCTCGTCTATGCCCGCGCCCCAGAACGTATCTTCGCCGCGCTGTATGCCGACATAGGAAACAGCCTTGGAGCTTGAACGTCGCGTAAGGGCGTGCTCTTCGTAATCGGTGAGCACATATGCCGCATCCAACTGCTTTTTGAGTGCATTGGACACTGCGTCGAGCCTGCCGTTGCCGGCGGCTGTAACGACGCTGTTGCCGCCCTCCCTTGTCACCGTCACCGTGGCCTCTATCCCGTCGCCGAGTTGTTTGAAGTGGCACTCGGCGACATCGAATACGCTGCGGTTTTTAACAAAATTTTCTTCGAACACGGCATAGAGCTCTTCGGGGAGCAACTCCTTGTGCGCCCTGTCTGAGACGTTCTTTGCGGCATAGCCCATCGCCTCCTTCATGCGGGCGGGCATGTTTATGCCGAAAGCGTGGCCGAGCACATACCCCACGCCGCCCTTGCCCGACTGGGAGTTGATGCGGATGACGTCGGCCTCGTATTTCCTGCCCACGTCCTGCGGGTCGATTGGAAGATAAGGCACCGTCCACACGCCGCCGTGCTTTTCGCGCCAGTCCATGCCCTTTGCGATGGCGTCCTGATGGGAACCGGAGAACGCCGCGAACACCAGCTTGCCCGCATAGGGCTGGCGGGGATTTACCTGCATGCCGGTGAACTTTTCGTAGAGCGAGCAGATGCGCGGCATATTTTCGAGGTTGAGCTGCGGGTCTACCCCCTGCGAGAACATGTTGCCGGCAAGCGTTATCACGTCGACGTTGCCCGTGCGCTCGCCGTTGCCGAACAGCGTGCCCTCTATCCTGTCGGCACCGGCAAGCAGGCCCATCTCTGCCGCAGCCACGCCGCAGCCGCGGTCGTTGTGAGGATGAAGAGAGAGCACGGTACTGCCGCGGAAATCCATGAACTTGTTTATGTACTCCACCTGCTGCGCATATACGTGCGGCATGGCGTTTTCCACAGTCGCGGGCAGATTGATTATAGCCTTGTTGTCCTGCTCGGGCCGCCACACGCCCAGCACGGCATTTACCACCTCGAGGGCATATTCCGGCTCGGTGCCCGTAAACGATTCCGGGGAATATTCGAATCTGTAACGGGCGCCGTCGCGCTCGGCAAGTTCTTTAAGGAGACGCGCCCCTTCCACCGCTATCTGCTTTATGGCGGCCCTGTCCTTTCTGAACACCTGCTCGCGCTGGGCGACGGACGTGGAGTTGTAGACGTGCACTATGACGTTCTTTGCGCCGCGCACCGCCTCGAACGTCTTTTTTATTATATGCTCGCGCGCCTGCGTGAGAACCTGGACGGTGACGTCGTCGGGGATGAGTCCGTCCTCTATCAGCCTGCGCATGAAGGTGTATTCGGTCTGCGAGGCGGCGGGAAAGCCCACCTCTATCTCCTTGAAGCCGAGATCTGTAAGCAGCCTGAAAAATTCCAGCTTGGTTTCGAGCGACATGGGCTCGATGAGGCTCTGGTTGCCGTCGCGAAGATCGACGGAGCACCACACGGGAGCGTGCTCTACTGCGTCCTTTTCCGCCCAGTCCATGCAGCGCACCGGGGGAAGGAAGTACTGCTTTACATACTTCTGATAATTTTTCATATCTTCACCTTAAATATTTATTCGGTCTTATCATGACAATTTATGACAATATTTCATTGCAATATTGCAGTATAAACTGCCGCTGAAGCCAAGTTTTATTTCAAAAACAAAACGCGCGGATGCGACTCCAAAGAGACGCGTCCGCGCGTGGTACCACTCTTCTTCACAATCAAGCGATTGCCTTACGGGGTGCCTGCACACCCCCTCCTTTATACGGCGGAAAGACCGTCTTTGCCTACTTGGATTTCAGCAAAGCTGCTCTGCGGCGAGTTCGCCGCGACCCTTCGTTTGCCTTGCACCGTACGGCAAATCTCTGCACCCGAGCCTGCGGTTACTATTCCGCTTCACTGCATTATAGATATTATTCACGAAAAGCTTTTGCAGGCAAAATCTTTTCCGTTAGGATTTTTTTCTTGTCGTAAAAACGCTTAACGCACGAAATAAATTCGCGCTTGCGTTTTTTCGGCGTCATTTATTTTCTTTACTGATTGCGGCGTATATTTTTTACGCCTGCGCAACGCTTACGCGCGGGCCGCCGCGCTGCATTGCTTGCCGGAAATATTCACGAAAAACTTTTGCCAACAAAACTTTCCCGTAAGATTTATGATATTTTGTTTATTTTATCATGCCGCGGAGCAAATTGCAAGCATTTTTTGAATTTTTATGCAAAATGCCGTATTTTATCCGGCGAAAAACTTACCTCTCCTGCGCGTGCAGCTGTTCGGCATCGATGTGCAGTCCGAACTCCTCGTCGAGATCGAACTCCGCGTCGTCGTCGAAAGCGGCGAGCTTGGAGATGGAAACTTCGTAGGCGGTCATGGTAAGGAAGGTGCCGTCGTCCTGTTTCTTCTGATACTCCCTGCTCTGTATCCTGCCGGAGAGGGCAAGCCTGTCGCCCACGGAGAGGTTTTTGACGAAGCGGGCATTCCTGCCCCACGCGATGGCGGGGATGTAGTCCGACTTGTTATAGGCGCGGTTAACGGCGATGAGAAGGTCGGCTATCTCCCTGTTGAAAGGCGTGGTGCGATATACCGGCGGCTTGCAGATATAGCCCGAGAGCACTATGCCGTTGGGATTTTTGCACAAGGGAGCTGCAAGCAGCTCGCGCACGAACACGGTGAGCATCAGCCTTGATCTGCCGCCTTCGAGCTTATTATAGGAACGGAACTGCCCAAGAGCGCAGATGGTTGCGCCCGGCTGCATATCATCTGTCATTATGCGTTCGGACACAGTGACGGGCAACACGTCCGCCTGGCCCGAGAGGCGCAGCACCTTTACATAAAATTCGTAGAAGCCCTCGCCGAACACCTCG
Organism: Candidatus Coproplasma avistercoris; assembly: GCA_018711385.1. GTDB lineage: Bacteria > Bacillota > Clostridia > Christensenellales > Borkfalkiaceae > Coproplasma > Coproplasma avistercoris. Next base: position 3,430 of record DVIK01000069.1, on the reverse strand, counting down.
TGCGAGAACTCGGCACGGCTGACTATCTCGCCGCAGATATACACTCTGTTGTTCTTTTCTGTACTGTAATTCATCGAAGCCTCCTGAAAAGTTTTTCTTTTATGCTCACGGACAGGACTGTTGCCTGCCGTTTGCGTCTATGGTAAAGTTATCCCTGTATATCAGCTCGCCGACGGGAACGAACGTGTAGCCGCGCGCAATGAGCGTATCGAGTATAACCGGCACCGCTTCGGCGGTGTGCAGCCCGTTGTTGTGCATGAGGATTATGGAGCCGCTCTGCACGCGCGAGGTGACGCGGCTGACTATCTCCGCGGCGGAGAGATCCTTCCAGTCGAGGCTGTCTACATCCCACTGGATGGTATACAGCCCCATGCCGCGCGCGGTGTTTATAAGCTCGTCGTCGTAATCGCCGAAGGGCGCGCGGAACAGTTCCACCGCTTTGCCCGTGACGCCGCTTATTGCCGCAGACGAACTTTCAAGCTCTGCCCTTATCTCCTCCGCGCCCTGTTTCGACATGTGCGAATGGGTTTTGGAATGGGTGCCTATTTCATGCCCCGCCTGCGATATTTTTGATATATATTCGGGGTATTTTTCCGTCCAGAACTCGACCGTGAAGAACGTTGCCCTGACGCTGTATTGCGCCAGAGCCTGCAAAATGTCGTCGGTGTGGTCGGTGCCCCATGCGCAGTCGAACGTTATGCTGACCGCTTTGTCTTCACGCGCAACGCTGTAGATTGGCAGGCTGCGCGAAGTGCCGCCGAAATAGACGTTATACGCGCCGTCCGCGCGCACCGCCACCGAGAGCAGCACGACGAGCGCCGCAGACGCGGCCGAAAATACCAGGTTTTTCAGACTTATAACTGCCGTCAATCAACTCTTCTCCTATGATATCTCTGCGTTTCGGGCGATTTACAGCAAACTTTGCATGCTTTGCAAAGATATTGTCGAAAATCTTTCGCCCTGCTTTTTTAATATTCTATTTGGCAGGACGACGGGATATTACAACAAAAAAAGCGCCCCGCACTTTAAGTGCGGGGCGCAAAATTCCCCTTGACGCCTTCGGCTAAGATATGAAGCAAAGTTTCATTGGTTCGGTGATATTATCGGGTCAATTCAGTTTTTGAGCAGTTCTTTTAGTATAGCTTCGGCAGCGGGGATATCCGCCCTGCCTTCGGAGGCGCGCTTAATGTAGCCGAAAAATGCGCCTATCGCTTTGAGCTTTCCCGCACGGTAGTCGGCGGCTGCCACTGGATCGGCGGCAACGGCTGCGCGGCACAACTCGCGCAGCTCCTCATCGTCTATACCGCGCATGTCCTGCGCGGTGAGATAGTCCCCGACTGCGCCGCCGCGCGTTATGACTTTTTCAAGCACGCCCTGCGCGAGCGTCGTGCCTATCTTCCCGTCGGTCACGGCGCGCACCAGCCGGGCAAAATCTTCGGGCGGGAAGTTTTTGAAGAACTCTTCGCGCCCGTCGTCGTCCGTTATAAGGGCAAACACCGTGCCCGCGATCAGATTGGAACACTTTGCCGCGTCCGCACCATGCTCTACGCACCCGTAAAAGAAGGCCCCTTCGGCGACATACCTGCACAATATGCGCGCATTATTTGCGCTTACGCCCAGGGATATGTGCCGTTCAAACCGTTCGTGCGGCATTTCCGGCAGGGCGCCCGCCGACTCTGTAAACTGCCGCGAGATGGTTATTTCGGGAAGGTCGGGCTCGGGAAAATAACGATAGTCTTCCGCGCCTTCCTTTAAGCGCATGGGAACCGTTCTGCCCGAGGCCTCGTCGTAGCGCAGCGTGGCGCGCTCCACCCTGCCGCCGCCGAGCAGTATTTTGCGCTGCCGTTCGGCTTCGGCCTGCATTGCCCGGGCTATATATGCGGGTGAATTCATATTTTTGATCTCCGTGCGGGTGCCCGCTTCGCCGTCCTTTACAAGCGAGATGTTTATGTCGCAGCGCATGGAGCCCTCCTGCATGCGGCAATCGGAGACGCCGGCATACCGCATTATGAGCTGCAGCTGCTCGACGTATTCGCGCGCCTCCTGCGGGGAGGATATGTCGGGCATGGAAACTACTTCTATGAGCGGCACTCCGCTGCGGTTATAATCGATATATGTGCTGCCGTTTTGGTGAATAAGCTTGCCCGCGTCCTCTTCGAGGTGCACGCGCTCGATGCGTATGCGCCTGCCGCTTTCGAGCTGCACATAGCCGCCCGTGCACAACGGCAAGTCGTACTGCGTTATCTGATAGCCCTTGGGGAGATCGGAGTAAAAGTAATTTTTGCGGTCGAAGCGCATTCGGGGCGATATGCGGCAATGAAGCGCAAGGCCCGCCCGTATGCCAAGCTGTACCGCGCGCATATTGAGCGAGGGGAGAGCGCCCGGCTGACCGGTGCAGACGGGGCAGCACTGCGTGTTGGGAGGCGCGCCGAAGCGCGTTGAGCAGCCGCAGAAAATTTTACTTTTTGTAGAGAGCTCAATGTGAGTCTCTATGCCGGAAACTATGCGGTAGTTCATTCCGCCACCCCCTTATAGGGCGAGAGCTTTACGCCTGTAAAATCTTCGGCAAGGCGCGCGCAGGCGAGCACCCGCCCGTCGGAAAAGGGCGCGCCGATTATCTGCAGCCCGATCGGCAGCCCGTTTTGCGCAGTTCCGCACGGGATGACCGCCGCCGGAAGCCCCGCAATGCTTGCGGGCACGGTACACATATCGGAAAGGTATGCGCGCACCGAACTTGCGGGCACGGCGCCGAGCGGAAACGCCGCCGCGGGCGCCGCAGGCGCGAGCAGGATATCGAAACGGCCGAAAGCAGCTGCAAACTGCCGCCTGACCTTTGCCCGCAGACTGCAAGCGCGCTTATAGTAAGATTCGCGCTGCCCCGCCGAGAGGACGTAGGTGCCCAGCATTATGCGGCGCTTTACCTCCTTCCCGAACCCCGCAGTACGTGTGTTTGACATGCTCTCCGCATAAGTCCCGCCCTCCGCGCGCATTCCGTAGCGCACGCCGTCGTAGCGGGCGAGATTGGATGAGGCCTCGGCACAGCTTATTATGTAGTAAGCGGGCAGGGCCGATGCCAGGGCGGGCAGGCTTACCTTTTCCACCCGTGCGCCGGCATGCGCGAACAGCTTTGCGGCAGCGAGCACCGAGCAACGCACCTCCTCCTTCACCCCTTCTAAGATCAGCTCTTCGACAACACCGACCGTAAGCGAACGCACGTCGACATCGGGGGAAATCTCATCATCAGAATCCGCACCTACTGTATCCGGCCCGCCGCCGCGTATTGCTTTGAATACGAGGGCTGCGTCTTCGGCAGAGCGGGCGATGGGCCCGATCTGATCAAGCGACGAGGCGTAGGCGACGAGACCATAGCGGGAGACAGAACCGTATGTGGGGCGAAAACCGACTACGCCGCAGAACGAGGCGGGCTGGC
>DVIK01000068.1 GCA_018711385.1 Candidatus Coproplasma avistercoris | reverse complement strand
AGAGCCTTGCCGAGGCTCCCGCAGGGAAACGGCAACATGGGGGGGATTAAAGGGGGGGGATAGGAGGTGCTGAAATGAAATAGAATGTTGTAAAATACAAATTGCTCCGCGTACTCAATCCCTCAGTCACGCTGACGCGTGCCGGCTCCCCTTAGGCAGGGGCGCCACGTTTAGCGCCGTGTATTCATATCCCTCAGCCGCGGCGTCACTATGCTCCGCCGCGCCAGCTCCCTTTAGGCAAGGGAGCCACGATTGCGGACAAAAATGCCCTTACGGGTAGCGAGGAATAAGCGCAGCGACTGGCAGGTCGACAGAGAAAAGTGGCGCTTGGCCTAGTAAACTAGGGCTGCGCCCGAAAATGAAGAACCACCTGCTTAGCGGGTGGGTTACTTTTATTGCGCCCCTTAACGCTTGTTTTGGCCGGGAAGGGTAAGGGGGGAGATACCCTGGACTTTTTTCCATTGCCGTAAAGGGTCGGCGGGCTTTCGGGCCGAGCGGAATACGAGGTGTTGAAAGTAAACAGTCCGCAGCGGCAAATCGATTTGCCGCTGCGGACACAAAAACGCGCCCCGCAGATGCGGGGCGCGAATCGTTTATGGTGTTCAGTTGAGCAGGTTGAGCTCGTTATAGAACTTGTTCATGAGTCCGTCGGAGAGCATGGGACGGAACTTGCCCAGATAGATGAATATCGAAGAGAAGAACTCCTTGTTGTCGCCGCCTATCACATAGTCGGGAACATTTGCGAACGAGCCGTTTATCTTTTCAAGGAAGAGCTTCGAGAACTCTATCTTTTCGCTGTCGGTCAGCCTCGACATGAAGGAATCCGTAGGTCCGCGATAAACTTCCTTTGCGGTGTAAACCACGCCGTCGCTGCTTGCCTTAACCGTGGTGGAGGGCTGAGGTGCGGGAGCAGGCTGTGCCGCGGGCTGAGGAGCGGGCTGTGCATACACAGGCTGCAGATATACGGGCTGTATATACTGGGGCTGAGGCTGAGGTGCGGGAGCGGGCTGGGGAGCTGCATATGCAGGCTCTGCGGCAGGTTCCTCGGGTTTTACAACAAGCGTGTCGTCGTAGTAATCCGCGGGGATCTCGGCATTGGTCTCCTTGCTTACCGCGGGATGGAATACCGCGCACCTTATCGCTGCAATCACAAGCTGGATAACTGCGATCGCAAGCAGAGCATACATCAGCAGGCCGGGCCTTATGCCTTCCTGGTTGATGACGAAGATCATTATGACTGCAAGTATGAGTGCAACTGTTTCAATGGCGTATCTTATTATGTCTGTTACAAGCGTTCCCTTTTTCGTGGTCGCGCCTATGGCAGCCATATCGAGTGCAAAGTTCACAAGGGCGAGCAGTACGGCGCATGCCACTGCAATGATGGCTATCGTGGACTTGATGTCGTCCGCGCCGAAGAGGAGGGGAGCCGCGTCGAGTCCGCCGGTGAGCAGCATGGTGAGTGCGCTGATGCCGTCGGCCTGGCCGAAGAAAGATATGAATAATTTGCCGTCAAACAGCGAAGTTTCTTTGATTCCGACGAGCGTCGTGAAAGCTACGGTCGCAAGCACGCCTGCCGCGCCGAGTATGAACACGATCAGCTTCATGAAGCCGGAGCCCTTCTTGTAGCCGAAAGACTGGATGATGAGCATGAGCAACACGCCGCCGAATGCGATGCCGATAACGCCGTAGTCCCAGTTGAAGTCGGTTCCGCCGGTCTTTGCGGTAAGATACAGCATTATTTCGATCACGGTGTACATAAACAGCACTATTGCCGCCGCGATCTCAACTATGTAGGCGCACACGTTCGCGGTCTTTTTTTCGGAGTTGGAGGCTATCACGGGGATGAGCATTATAACGCCTACCGCCGTAACGAACGCATACATCACGATAGCGAAAGCGGCAAAGTCAAATGCCTTGGTCGTTCCGGTGAATATGATGGGATATGCGCGTGTGAATGCGTCACCCAGCTCGGTCGCGTTGAGACCGAAGGTCGTGCAGAACGCGTCGGGAAGCATCATGAAGAGCAGGTTCCTGCCGTCGAACAGAGGCAGGAACAGGCCCAGCAGGAGGCATACGAGCGCCAAGCAGTAGGTAACCAAGGAGAGATACTTTTTGCTTTGTTTGTTGTTACTCATAATAAAATCTCCGTCAGTGATTATTTGTCTGGATCGAAACCGCCGCAAAACGGCGGGGCAAAGGGCACTTGCTCCTTTACCGCTATCTATGTATTATTCTAATACAAAAATGGTATTCTGTCAAGGGCAAAATCAACATTAAAAAGTAAAAAATTTTCACTTTTTTATTTTACATTGCCCTTTCGCTTCACTCCGCCATTAAAACCTTTCAAAATTGTGCAAAATAAGTTCCGGACGGAAAGTTCACATTGTTTTCAAAACTTTTTCGCTTACCTTTAACACCGTTCGTTGCAAGCGACGGCGCAAAGTTGTATAATTATTATGCCGATATAAAAGGGCGTATGCCCGCGGCACAGGAGATCGTGCATATGAACGAAGAAAAATTACAGTTGAAACGGCACGGCGAAGGCGAGATCGCTGCCGCGCTGGACGAAGCCGCCGCATGCCTCACGGCGAAGCAGGTGGAAAAAATAGCCTCTTACTGCGATCTCAACGGGCTGAAAAAGGTGTTTGCCGATGCCGAACTCATGCGCACTGCAGAATGCTTCATAGGCAGCAGTCTGAATATTTCCGCGGCAGCGCGCGCCCTTTACATGCACCGCAATACCATGATGTACCGTCTGGATAAGATAAAGCGTTTCACGGGGCTGGATGTACGCCTGTTCTACGACGCGGTCGCGTTCAGGGTGCTCTACCGCGTATATGCCCTCGGCAACGGGGTAAACTGAATGAAGAACAAAAAAACTGTAAAGATAGTGGGCGCGATAGCCGCGGGGGTAGCAGCCGCCGCGGTGCTCGTGCTTGTGTTTTTTGCGGGCTGGTGGACGCGCGGCTCGGTGGGCGCCACGCCCTATGACTGGGCGCTCGGCATTATAGAACAATACTATTATAAAGATATCGACACCGACGACGCGGGCGAAACGGCCGTCGACGCGCTCGTGGAAAAATATCTCGACATATACTCCGCCTATTATACGGCCGAGGAGTATAAGCAGCTGCAGGAATCCAACGCGGGCAACAGGAGCGGCTTCGGCATTTCGAGTACCTGGCTCCCCGGCGAGGGAGTGCTGGTGGTCAACGCGCTGGGCAATTCGCCCGCATTCGCAAGCGGCCTGCGCGCCGGCGACGTAATGGTATCGGGCGAGCTCGGCGGCGAGCTTACTCGGTTCGCTTCGCTCGACGACTTCTCTTCGTTCGCCGCGAGGGCGGGAGAGGGCGAAGAGGTCACGGTCAACTGCGCCTCCGGCGAAAGTTTTACGTTTGCAAAGGCGGAGTACGCCACAAGCTATGTGCTGTTTGCCACCAACGATTCGGCATGGACGTTCACGGGCGAAGACGCCGACGAGCTGACCGAGAGCGCGGGCGACGCGATAAGTTATCTGCCGGAAGGCGCCGCGTACGTGTGGCTCTCGCAGTTCTACGGCAACGCGCCCGCGCAGTTCGAAGCCGCCATGGCAAAGTTCAACGAGCTGGGCTGTACGTCGCTCGTAATCGACCTGCGCAGCGACGGCGGCGGCTACGTGGACGTCATGCAGCATATCGCCGGGTGTTTCGAAAACTGCCGCGACGGCAGCCTTGCCATGGAGGCGCGCTACAGGGACGGTTCAAAGGAGGGCTATCCCGTTTACGGCGCCGGAGAAAGCGCCGTGGTGGACGCGGATACGGATATATATGTCCTTGCCAATTCCGGTACGGCAAGCGCCTCCGAGGCGCTCATAGGCTGCCTTGTCAGCTACGGCGTGCTGGATCTCGGGGACATATATATTTCCGAATATTCGCAGAGCTATCTCGACTCCGCAGGCATCACGGCGGAACAAGCGGGGAGCGGCAGGACTTACGGCAAGGGTATTATGCAGACCTCGTTCTACAATCCCGCCACGGGCGAGGCGCTCAAACTCACCACCGCCCAGATCTACTGGCCGGACGGCACCACCATACACGACGTGGGGCTCTCCGCCGCGGACGGCTGCAGAACGGTGGAGGCGCCGCTGCCGATAGCTGGCGACGGACAGGAGCTGCGTTCGGCGGTCGGCATGATCTTCGGGCTGTCGTAAAAACACGCTGCCGCGGCAATATGCGGCGTTCAATTTAATATACCTGCCTCCGTGCGTGCTGCACGGAGGCGTTTTTATATACTTTTCATCTTCTTTATCCGCTTTGCCGCAAGCAGGATGCACACCGAGTATCCGTTCGGGGTGCGCGTCACGTCGACTTCCACGCCGTCCGTTTCAAAATATTCGTCCGCCGTCCTTCTTATGTCGCGTGCGAACAGCTCTCTCTCGGACTGCGGCATGCTTTCGCGTTGCAAAATGCTCTCTGCGTTCATATCTTTTCCCTCAGCCTCCGCCTGAAATACCCGCCCGCGCCCGTGTATCCCGCTTCGGGACGGGGCGTCTTTACCGTTCTTCCGCACAGCGCGGCGGCCGCCGCTCGGTAATATTTTTTGCTGTACTGCCTCCACACGCCCACGGTCAGCGCCAGGTCTTCGGGCAGCGCCGCGATCAGCTCGGCGCCCAGTGCCGAAGCTATCTCCGAAGGGGGAGGAGTGCTGCCGTTAACTATCAGTCCGCCGTTCACCTTGTTTACTATCAGTCCCGCCGGCTTGCCGCCGTCGCGCAGCGCGTTCACTACCCCTGCGGCTGCCTTTATGCTGGGCGCGTACGGCTCGGTCACGGCGATCGCGCTCCCGCAGGCACGGGCGGCGGTCTCGTCGCACAGCACGAAGTCGAACAGTCCTTCCGTTTCGCGCACCGCCGAACACACCGCGCTCTCTTCCCTGCAGCCGAGCGCGGACATGACGTAAAGATTGGCGTATGCCGGGTGCTGCACCATCGCCTGTTTTGCCCTGCATGCGCCGCGGGCATAATCGGCAAGCGTGAACACCTGCATCCCTTCGCAGCCGCACACCGTAAGCCCGCAGCCGTTTTCGCTGTCGCCGTCCACTATCAGCGTGCGCTCGCCCGCGGCGGCAAGCGCAAACCCGAGGCCTGCGGCAACGGTCGTGGCGCCGGCACCGCCCTTGGCGGAGATTATGTAATATTTTTTTGTCATGCTGTTTGACCGTTCTCCTTGTTTTTTATAATTTTACCGCCGTTTTGCCCGCCTGTTTTGCCTTGTAAGGGAAAAAATTGTCATATTTTGTCTGCGGGTTTTGTAATATGTTTTTATTACAAACAGTCATATTTATTTGACAAGTTGCGCATGCGCGGCTATAATAATACGCGTGTGCAGAGGTGTGCACTATATATATCGTAAATAATTTTGTCGGTGAAAATATGGTTAAGTTGAGAAAGGGACACACAAAACTCAAGCTCGCGCTCATCGCCGTGCTCGGCTTCATTATAGGCCTCGGCGGCACAGTGGGCATCTGGTGGGGCTATTCCTACATCCAGGGGCTTAAAGGCACGCCCGATATATCGGTGGAAAACAAGCAGAATTATAAGCTTGCCACACCAGAGGGCAAGAGCTATTCCGACCTGCTCGCGGAAGGCCCGGTGAGCGGGCTGGACACCGTGGGCTACCTCGCGTGGACGCTCGGGCAACAGAGCGAATACCACTCGCAGTCGCAGACGACGTCGACGGCTGTCATAGCCACGCAGACGACCAATTCTTACAAGGATTATAAGGACGGCATAATGGTCTCGTCCGACTTTACCTACGGCTTTACCGCCGCGGGCACTCAGGCATGCTTTGTTCCGCAGGGCAACGAAGAGGGCAAGGGCGCGGGCGTATACATGCGCCACGAAACGGACAGCCCGAACTCTTCCACCACGGGCACGAGCGCGCAGTGGGGCGAAGAGATCTTATATTATGACCGCGATGCATATCTCACCACTTACGGCGAATATTCCACCGAAATGACGGTGTATCTGCTCAACGAGGAGACGATAACCGGCTGGGAGCCCGCAACAGACAACGGCGACGGCACATTCACGCAGGTGGTGGAGCTTGACGCTCCCAAGGCCACCTATTACTACCGCTATGCCATGATGACGCGCGGCGGGCTCGACAGGTTGCCCGAATTCGACGAGATAACGCTCACGATCACCTTCGACGACGATTACAGGGTGCTCGAGATATTTGCAGACGAGCACTCGCAGCTTACCTACATCTTCTCCATGTCGAGCGTATCCATGACGACCACGACGTATTCATACGGCGAGGAGACCTTCGACGGGGAGCACTATGCCCTCTATGAAAGCTGCTATAAGCCTGTGGTCGGCACGCTTGAATCGGTGAACGGCGGCAACGGCGGCGACGGCGGCGAGGAAGAGGCGGACGTGATAACCGTACTCATGAGCGCGTTCGAGGGCATGCTCAACGGCAACGGCCAGCAGTTCGATATCGCGCTCGATCTCGGCGGCAGGCGGTATGCCGGCAGGCTTTTCCTGTGCATCGATCTCAACAACCTCGCAAACGACGTCCTCGGCTCCGTCGAGGCGCGCCTGGCGCTGTCCGCCGACGAAAACATCGACGGCCAGGATCTGTACATACAGCTCAAGGAAGGCGAAATCAGCGCATATTACAGCAGCGACTTTGCGCTCACTGCCGATATCGGCACATTCGGCGATATCATCGATAAATTTTCCGCATGGGCGGATTCGCTGAACGGTCAGTCCGCAGGGGCCGTTGCGATGGCCGGGGACGGCACGGAAAACATACTTGAACAACTGCTTGCGGGCCTTGCGATGGAAGAGACTCAGCAGGGAGCAAAAATAACGCTCTCTCTCGACGATCTTGCCGGCTTCGCGCTGGACGCCGAGATAAATTTCAGCGGTGAAGGCGACAGGTTCACGCTTGCCGACGCGACAATAGGCGGGCTTGCCTATAACGGGCAGGAGATTCCGGTAACGCTCGGCCTTGCGCCCTCGTCGGCCGACATCATCTCGCACGAGGAGGCGGAGACGCCCTTCGACGTCAATGCCGCGGCGGACAGTCTCTTCGAACTGCTCAGCTCCGAGCAGATACGTGCGGAGCTCACGCTCGAGGGTGAAAAACTCTCCGATCTGCTTTGCGAATTGGGTGCGGCAGACCTCGGCGACGGCCTCGACGGGCTCAGGCTGGAGGCAGAGGGCGGACTGGATATAAGCGGCCTCACGGTGCAGGCGGCGGTGCGCCTTATAAACGGCGAGGGCAACGCGCTGCTCGATGCAGACGTATATTATATATATGGTGACGAAACGGGCGAATACGGCAGGGCGTATCTTCACCTCAAAAACGTGCTCGGAGCGTCGCTCAACATAAAGGTATACAGCGACATAGCCGAACTTGCCGATACCGTTCAGGCGCTCATTTCGGGCGCAGGCGGAGCGGATGCGCAGACCTATGCCGGCCTCGGCGGTCTGGATACGGGCGCGCTCATAAGCGGGATACTTTCTCTCGACTTCGGCTCGGTAATAAAGGAAGTTACGGCAAACGGCAGCGTGATAGGCGCGACGCTCAACGCCGACGGCGTGCTCGCCATGCTCGGCATAGACCTCTCGCTCGGCGATATATCGCTCGAATACGCGCCCGGCGAAGACGGAGGAAGGCTCACGGGCAGCATGCCCGCGCTCGGCCTTGAGGCAGGGATCTTCGGCAGCGGCGAACCCATTCCCTCCGCGCCCGAAGGTTACCTCGAGGCGCACAGGGCAATAGAACTCGTGCAGTCCGCGGCGGCGATATTCGACGGAGCAACGGCGGTCAACTTCGACATCGGCGGCGCGCAGCTCAACATAAACGGCGTTTCGCTCGACCTCGGCGGCAAGGGCACCGTCGGCTGGACGGATGGCGGTGTTGTCGACTACGTCGCCCTCGACCTCACGCTCGACGCGGCGGCGGGCGGCGCAGAGGACAGCTCGCCCACCGAACTTAAACTTACCTATTCCGCGGCCGCAAACGGCGGTTACGAAATAAAGATAGCGCTCAACGGCGCCTATGCCGCAGAAAAGAGCGTGCTCGTCATAACTCAGGCGGATATAGAGGACTTAAAGGCGCAGGTCAATGCCATCGCGGAGCTTGTGGATAAGTTCACGGGTCAGGGCGCGGGCGAAACGGTTGCAGCCATGGCTGAGGCGGCAGGATTTGAAGCTGCCGCGGCCGGCGAAGGCGATTCCTCGCTCACCGCAGACCTGCTCAAAGCCATCTTCGGCGGCGACGGCATACTCTCCGTGCTCAACATCTTCGGCGAGCCCGTCATAACCATAGGGCAGATAGAGGACGCCATAGTGCTCAACCTGCTCGGCATAGACTTTGCCGTGGAGGAAAACGCGATAGCCTTCGACGGCGAACTCAGAATAAACGGCTCGACTCTGCTCGGCTTCGAGGACGTAAGCGTGGGCGCAGGCCGCGGCGCTGCCCCCGGCTTTGCCGGATATTCGGAAAAGCGCCTCACCGAAGACAACACCCTCATAGGGCTTGCGCTCGACTATATCTTCAACGCCTTCGACAGCATAGACGTAGGCTCGTTCCTCGGCGGCAAGACTTACAGCACGGAGCTTGAAATAGACGGCGCCAAGAGCGGCATTGCAGAGCTTGCCGGCGTGTATGTGGACGCTTCCCTGTACTTCACCGACGGCATAACCTATTCCGACGGCACCGCCCAAAAGGAGAACGGCAAACTTGTGGAGCTGGTGATAGACGAGCTCACGGTGGGCGACTTCACCATGCAGGCGAGCGTTGTATACATGAACGGCAGGATACACCTCTCCATAGACAGGGTAAACGACATTCAGCTGAGCGAGATGGATGTGTCGATGGACGCCTCCGACATCTCCAAGGCGGTCGACAATATACTCGCCCTTCTGGAAAATCCCGCGCTCATGCAGATAATAGAGGGGGTTCTGCCCGCTCAGGCAACGGCTGCCGCCTATACGGATACTCTGTCCGAAGGGGAGAGCGGCACCCTTGCCGACATCCTCGGAATGTTGCTCTCCTTCGACTTCAAGCAGATAGTATCGGTGAGCGATTCGGCTATAATCCTCAACATAGATAACCTGCTGGATATGTTCGGCATGGAAACTACCGTGGGTTCCGCCGCGATTTCGGCGGACGGCGACGGCGGCATAACCATAACCGCGTCGTCGGCAGAGGGCGAAGGTTGGCTCTCGCTCGTTGCGCAGCGCACCGAAAAGCACGGCTACGACAGCGGCGACTATAAAGATTTCGTCGATGTGGGTTTCGTTGCCGACCTTCTGGGCGACCTCGATAAATTCGCGGCCTCCAACTACGCCCCCGAGGGCGAGGTCAACACCCTCTATACCTTCACACAGGGTAGGCTCTCCGTCAACCTCTCGGTGAGCATCATCTCCGCAACGATAAATATCAACAATGTAAAGCTCACCGCAGGCATAGACGAGGCAGGCAAGCTCGTCGCCACGTTCGAAGGCGACCTGCAGGGTTACACCGCGCTCTTCTTCCCCGTTGCAAGCGCTGCAAAGATAGGCTTCACCTATTACGACGGCTATATCACGCTCATGCGAGGCGACACATACCGCGTAATGACGCCCGCATACCTTATAGATAACCTGCTCGAGGGCGACGAGACCACAGCCATACTTCCCTGGCTGCTCGGCATGGGTTCAAGCACCTGGGGCATTATTGAAGGTGCCGCGGGAGACGCGTTCGACGGTATATCCTCGGGCGTAAGCGATCCCGACAACCTCTATCTCTACGGGCAGAGGGAGACGGCGGGCGGCGAAGCCGTGTCTGTATTCGGCTATATCAACAGCCTGCTCGTGAACATCGGCGGACAGGAGGTGACCAACTTCGGCTCGTCTTCCTCGTCGGCGCTTTCCAACCTCGGGCTTGCGGGCGCGCAGGACTACTACATGTGCTCGCTCAACGCGGGACTGCTGCTCGGCGATATGGGCACCACCCTCGACCTCGGCATAAAGCGCGGCGAATACGGCATAGAGGCGCTTAAAGTATACATGGCGCTCAACCTCGGCGGGGTGGCAAACATAAGTGCCGGCATCGATCTCACATATAACCGTTTCGACAACGACGACTCGACTACGCTCGACGCGCCCGCGGCAAACCTGTTTACCGCGGCGAACGCCACCGTTGAAGGCGGAATAAACTTCAACTATTACGAAGGCAACCAGAGCGGCGTCGCCGAAGGCTCCACGCAGATATTCGGCGAATATGTAACGGGCGGCACATACAGGCCCACCGTGGTGCTCGATCCCGATTGGGCAACGGTAGAGGTCTACGACTTCGACGGCTCGCTCATTGCAACATATGGAGTAAAGCCGAACTCTACGGTATATCTGTACGACTTCGATAACCCCGGCGTCACCGAAAACGGCGAGGGCGCGCAGGTAGCATATATCTATGTGCCCGTAGAAGAGCCCTCTGCCGAAGGGATAGCCTACGACGCCTCGGCAGAGTATGCGCAGCAGTCTACGGTCAGCGCGCAGGGCGTTTACAGGTTCCAGCGCGTGCGCACCGACAAGCAGGTGTACACCCTCTCGCTGTACGCCTCCGACGGCACAAAAATAACCGATTATCAGGCAGTGGTAGGCAGCGCGCTGCCCACCGACGTCTACGGCACCAACGTCCTTGTCAACGGCAGGTGGTACACCGATCCCGCCTGCACTGAAGAATATAATCCCGAAGGCGGCGTATCCGAAGATAAAGCGCTCTACGGCAAGTTTGTGCCCGCCACCGTGACTCACGAGGGCGTGATATACACCTGCATAGACGGCGACCACTACGCCGTTACGGGCTATACCACCGCGCTGTTTGCCAGCTCCGACGACAGGCAGCTGCTCGTGCTCGAAGACGAATGGTACGGCCTGCCCGTCACCGAAATATCCTCGGGCGCGCTGGCAATGCGCGGCTCCGACGGCTCATTCCCCAACTCCATAATAAACTTAGTCGTGCCCGCAAGCATTACCAAAGTGTACGGCAGGGCGTTCCTCGACAACAAGAGGATGCAAAACATCGTATTCCTTGCGGACTATGTAGAGTTCAACAATACTATGGACTACTGCAACAACATGGGCACGCAGGGTGACAAAAACGACGACGCCAACAAGGAATATCCATTCTACGGAGTGGGCAACAACAGCAGCGAAACATCGTCGTCAACGAATATTTATTACAACAACGTTTCCAATCTTGCCGAAAACACATTCTGCTTCAATGCAAGCAAGATACTGTGGAATACAACGTACCATAAAATCGGCAACCTTCATACTTCGGGCAGCTGGGCATATGTAAGCAGCGGAATAACCGTTGCCGAACAGATAGACGGCCTCGGCGAAGGCGAGCTGCTCGGCTATGCAAACGACAGGCTCGAAACGGCGTTCGGCGGCAGCCTTGTGCTTTCGGCGGGCGGCAACATGCTTGTGACCGTCTCCGGCACTCCCGACGTGGCGGCTATCGGAAGCGGGCTTGCGCAGTATCTCACCGAACAGATCAATGCCCACACGGCAGACGTAAGCGGCTTTATAAACGGCTATACGGTTACTGCCGACGTAACTGTAAGCGGCTGCGGCGTTGCGGTGAACATAACCGTTCAGCCCTCTGCGGCAAGGTGGTATCCGCTCACCGTTGAATATCTCGTCACGCAGGACGGCACGACTTCCGCAAACGCAAACGCGGGCAGATATACCGTCGATCCCGAAAGTATCTGCACGTTCGGAGGCAATACCTATGTAATGGCGGGCGCGCAGATAACCTTCTCTTCAAACGACGAGCAGATGTATTTGCTCACAGGCGTAACGCTCAACGGCGGATCTGAGCAGGCAACGCTCACAATGCCGCAGGCCGCTGCCGATATCAAGGTGAATTTCGACAAGCTCGAAACCCCCGCAATAACGGTGAACAGCGCCTTCGATTTCACGCTCGGCTCTGTGACTTACGGAAATGGCGGCGCCGAGGTGATAATCGGCGAAAATACTGCCCTGAACGATTTCGGCACTCCTTCCGCCGAGGGTTATACCTTCCTCGGCTGGGCAAAGCAGTCGGACGATTTATCGGACGGCACGCTTGAATTTGTAAGCGGCGCGACCGAAATTGCCGACGGCGACAGCTACTACATTATCTGGGCGGTAAGCGGCAGCAGCACTCTTCCCGAAGGGCTCACCGTAACGCAGGGAACTGATTTGCCGCAGGGATTGACCTCTGTAACGGGCGCGCAGCTCTACGGCTGGTACACATATTCCGACTGGACTGCACAGCTCAGTGCTATCGATGAAGATAATACCGTCGTGTACGCCCGCTGGGCATATCAGCTTACCGTAAGTGAATCAAATGCAGACGTGGATATTACCGACGGGTATTACCCTGAAGGTCAGACGATTCAATTTGGAGTGACTACAGGTGAAGATAATTTGACTGTCGAGGTAAAGTACACTTCAACGGGTGAAACTATTGATGCTGTTGACAATACGTTTAAGATGCCTCCGGCAAATGTAACCATATCGGCAACCGGAACAAGTGATTCCGGCAATTGCGTCGCCGCGGGTACGCTGATAACGCTTGCCGACGGCAGCCAAAAGCCCGTAGAGGAATTGACGGGCGACGAGCTGCTGCTTGTGTGGAATCTTGAAACGGGCAGGTTCGAAGCTGCGCCCATAGTTCTTATTTTCCAAAATCCCGAAAGCGAATATGAAGTAATAAATCTTGTGTTCTCCGACGGGACAGAGGTTAAAGTCATAGACGTTCACGGATTCTGGGACTACGACCTGAATAAATATGTGTATATTGATGAAACTACTATGACGCAATATATAGGGCACATGTTCAGTAAACAGGTTTTGGCAGATGACGGTACCATGCAAAACGTGGCTGTGCAACTGGTAGACGTGTATATCACGCACGAAGTAACCACGGCGTGGAGCCCCGTAACAAAGGGCAGCCTGTGCATATACGTAAATGATATGCTTTCCATAACCGGCGGCATAGAGGGATTGTTCAATATCTTCGAGGTCGACCCCGACACCATGATGTACGATAAGGAGGCAATGGCAGCCGACATAGAAAAGTACGGCCTTTTTACCTATGAAGACTTTAAGGGTATTATATCCGAGGAGATATTCGAGGCGTTTAATTGTAAGTATTTCAAGGTAGCAATGGGTAAAGGCATGCTTACATGGGATGATATTTACCACCTAATCGACAGGTTTGGCGAATATCTGTATTAAAACTTTACAGTAACCTCTTCATGCGCCGCGGCATCATGCCGCGGCGCATGACTTTTGCGCATACATTTTATCGTGCAGCGGCGCATATCTTTTTATATGAAACTTATCGCGCAGTTGCTTAAAGAATTGGGCGCCGAAGAGGGGCGCGCCGTCACCGTGTGCCCCGGCAGGCTGGCATATTTCCGCGGCGTGACCGCAGTCTTGGAACTCACCGAAGAGCTGGCGGTGTTTTCCTGCGGGAAGCTCGTGCTCACGGCGGAGGGCGAAGGGCTTGCCGTGGAGAGCTACTTTCAGGGCGACGTGGTGCTGCGCGGAAATATCCGGAGGGTGAGCATTGAATAATCTTACGCATTTTACGGTGATCGCCGCGCCGCAGATCGCATTAAAGAAGCTCTCCCGAGCGGGCATCCCCGTCTTTGAGTGCAAAAAGCAGGGCGCACGGATCGCTTTTGCCGTGCCCGACGATTTCGTACAAAAAGTTTTTGCAATTTTTCAAAGTCCGTGTTATAATATCTCTGTACAGCGCAAAAGCCTTAAAACGCGCCTTAAAAACTTCGCCGTCCGCCGTGCGTTCCTGTTTGCGGGCTGCGCCGTCTTTGCCGCGGTGTGCCTTATTTCTAACTTGTTCGTGCTTCGCGTGGAGGTAACGGGCAGCGGGGCGTACCTCAAAAACGCAGTGCTGGGCATAGCGCGCGCCGCAGGGCTTAAAACGTGGGCTCCTTACAGGCAGAACGGGACGCAGATAATTTCGGGCGTGCTGTCGCTGCCATCGGTCACATTCTGTTCGGTGCACAAGCGCGGCAGCGTGGTGTATATCGACGTGCAGACGGAGGAAGAGGGCGCCCCTCCTGCAGGCTTTATCCCGCTCGAAGCCGACCGCGGCGGCATTTTGCGGCAGCTTGTCGCGGTGTGCGGCACGCCGCTCGTGCCCGCGGGCAGCAATGTGGCGGAGGGGGACGCGCTCATCGCCGCTTACGGAAACGACGGCGCGCCCTGCCTTGTTTCGGGCTATGCCGTGATAGAGTGCGCGGCGGGCGTGAGCTACTGCGCCGACCGCGAAAGCGAGGAAAACCTGAACGCCGCCTATTCCGCGGCGCTGATTTGGGCGGGGGAGGAGCAGGTCATCTCCCGCACCCACACCGTGCGCAATGTCGCCGAAGGGGTGATCTACGAAGTTAAATTCAGTTATCTGCACACAATAAGTATAAATTTCGACTGAGTTTTTGATATATGGCAGAAATCACAAGGGAAGTTTACGCCGTGTCTGTGGACAGGCTGCAAAAGATACTCGGCAATTTCGATGAAAACGCAAACGTGGTAATGCACGAGCTGGGCGTAACGCTGCGCGTCGAGGGGCTGAATATCCTCATAAGCGGCGGCGAGGACAAGGTCCTGCTTGCCGAGGACGTGCTTGAATGTCTTGTTGAACTTGCCGCCGACGGAGAGCCGATAGATAAAAACCGCATAATGTATTGCATAGAGCTCTCCAAGGAGGGCCGCGCAAAGGACATACTCAAACTTTCGGGCAGCACCGTGGGCGTAACGCACCGCGGCAAGCCGATAAAGTGCAAAACCGTAGGCCAGAAGCGCTATGCAGACGCCATAAAAAAGGACACTGTTGTGTTCGGCGTGGGCCCCGCGGGCACGGGCAAGACCTACCTTGCGGTGTGCCTTGCGGTGCAGGCGTATAAGTCCAAGCAGGTCGAGCGGATAATTTTAACGCGCCCCGCCGTTGAAGCGGGCGAAAAACTCGGCTTTCTGCCCGGCGATCTGCAGACCAAGGTCGACCCCTATCTGCGCCCGCTGTACGATGCGCTGCAGGAGATGCTCGGGCTGGAAACTTACACGAAGCTGATGGAGCGCGGCTCCATAGAGATAGCCCCGCTCGCATATATGCGCGGACGAACGCTCTCCAATGCCTTCGTCATACTCGACGAGGCGCAGAACACCACGCGCGAACAGATGAAGATGTTTCTGACGCGCATGGGCGAGGGCAGCAAGATGGTAGTCACGGGCGACGCCACGCAGGTCGACCTGCCCGAAGGCAAAAAGAGCGGGCTTGTCCACGCGATAGGCGTGCTCAAAGATATAGACGGCATAGCGATATGCCGCCTGACGGATAAAGACGTGGTGCGCCACCCGCTGGTCATGAAGATAGTGCGCGCATACGAACAGGACGATAAAAGGAGCGAAAGCGAAAAAGGTGAAAAACGATAAAAAGGCATATACTCTTGGTGCTTTTGCCTATATTCTGGGCACTGCCGTACTGTTCGCCATATTCCTGCTCATGATAGCCATAAACAACGGCGCGGGCACTACGGAGTATATAAAGAACAACACCAACGGAATAGTGCTGATATGCATCTCGTTCTGCATTGTTTCTGGCATAACCTACTGCTATTTCTATTTCGAAAACAAAAAATATATCCTGCGCGCGGGCAAGATAGCCGAGGTGTTCCTGCTCCAGGCGGTGACTATGCTCGCGTCCTTTCTGATAGGTAAATACGTAAATCCCTCCGCGCGCCCCATGGTGTTTCTGCCGCTCATGGCGGTCACCCTGCTCGGCAGGCGCGAGGCTATCTTTCTGAACATCGTTTCTGCACTGCAGATGTTCATACTCGATAACTTTTCCGACGTAACCGGGCTGTTCAGTGCGTCAGGGGCTTCAATAAGCTACAATCTGCTGATCGTGGCGTTCTGCACGGGCATGATAGGCATATTCGTAATGCCCAAAATCAAGACGAGGATAGGCAGCGTGCTCATCGCGTTCGTGCTGCTCATCCCCATCGAGGTAATAACCGTCCTGCTCGGCACGGTAGACGCCGAACAGTTCGAAAAGCTGCTCAATATGCTGCTTTACGGCGCGCTTTCGTCCTTCTTCTCGGTGCTGCTCTATATGTTCCTGCTGCCGGTGTTCGAGGCGGTGTTCTCCGAACTTACCATCTTCCGCCTGCGCGAGCTCGCATCCGAACAGGCAAAGCTCATTAAGCGCCTCAAAAACAACGCGCCCGGCACATACCACCACTCCATGACGGTGGCGCAGATAGCCGAAGCGTGCGCCCAGGCCATAGGCGAAGATTCCGAACTTGCCCGCGCGGCGGCCTATTATCACGACGTCGGCAAGCTCAAAAATCCCGAAATGTTCACCGAAAACCAGACGGACTACAACGTTCACAACGAGCTCACTCCCGAACTTTCGGTGGATATAATCCGTTCGCACACGCGCGACGGAGCCAGCCTTATACGCAAGGCGCACCTGCCCGAATTTTTCGCCGACATTGCCATACAGCACCACGGCACCATGCCCATAAAGTATTTCTATGCCAAGGCGCTCAAGATGAGCGACGGCGAGCTCAACATCGAAAATTATTCCTATGCCGGTCCCACTCCCGCAACCAAGATCGCGGCGATAATCATGATAGCCGATGCGTCGGAGGCGGCCGCGCGCTCGCTCACCAGCCGCACGCCCGAAAAGGTGGAGGAGCTGGTGCGCAACATAATCGAAGAGCGGCTCGACCTGGAACAGTTCGATCACTGCGACATAACCATGAGCGAGCTCACTACCATAAAGCTCACGGTCGTTTCGCAGCTCACGGGCGTATATCATTCGCGCGTGGCGTATCCCAAGCTCAAAATCAGCAAAAAGCACCATGGATAAACTCAACATATATTGCGACCAATTTGATTTTTCGGCAATTTCGAGGGCGTTCGAAGGCGAATTTTCCGCCGACGCTCCGCTGGCGGCGGAGGTGGTGTTCGTAAGCGCCGAAGAGATACGCGCCCTCAACGCGCATCACCGCGGCAACGATTCCGTGACCGACGTGCTCTCTTTTCCCGCGCTCGACGACATCCGCGGCAGAAAGCTGTGCAGGGCAGATTTTCCCTACGACCTCACCGAAAACGGCGAAATTTTCATCGGCTCCATAGCCGTATGCGAAGAGCGCGCAAAGGAGCAGGCGGAGGAGTACGGTCACAGCTACAGGCGGGAACTGCACTACCTGGTCGTGCACGGATTGTGCCATCTTCTGGGTTACGACCATATCCTCGATGACGACCGGGCGGAAATGCGTGCCAAGGAAGAGCGTATCCTCACCCGCATGGGGATAACGCGCAATGACTGATTGCCCCGCATATATGTATAAAATAAAGCAAAACTGCAAACTTCGGAGGAGCTGATGCGCAGCGGATTTATCGCCGTAATAGGCAAGGCCAACGCAGGCAAGAGCACGCTTATAAACGTGCTCGTCGGCGAAAAGATATCCATAGTTTCACCCAAGCCGCAGACCACGCGCGACGCCGTGCTGGGCATTCTCACGCGCGAGGACTATCAGCTCGTGTTCGTCGACACGCCGGGAATATATAAGAGCAGCACTTACCTCACCGACGTGATGATGAAGACCACCGAAACGGCGGCGAAGGGCGTAGACCTCATAATGTTCGTGCACGACGGCCATGCGGGGGTCGCCGAGGGCGACGTCGCGCTCATGAAGAAGTACATGTCGCTCGGCATACCCATGATAATAGCCTACACAAAGACGGACATCATGCCGCGCGAAAATATCCCCGCGGACGTAAAAAAACTGTACGAGGCGGGCATCGACTGCGACGTGTTTCCCGTCTCGGCGCGCAGGGGTACCAACATTAAAAAGCTCGTGCAGGCGCTTGCGGAGCGCATGCCGGAGGGCGAAAAGGTCATTGCTGAGGACATCGTCTCCGACAGGAGCGAAAAATTCATGCTCGCCGAGATCATGCGCGAAAAGATACTGCTCAAGTTCGACAAGGAGGTGCCGCACGGCATAGCCGTCGTAATAAACCAATTCAAACTCGGCGACAACGGCGTGTACGACGTCAATCTCGACATAATCTGCGAAAAGCCTTCGCACAAGGCCATACTCATCGGCAAGCAGGGCGCGGCGATAAAGGAGGTCTCCTCCTTCGCGCGCAAGGATATGGAAAAGTTTCTGGGCGCAAAGGTGTTCCTCACCACATACGTCAAGGTAAAGGAGGACTGGCGCGACAGGCCGGGGCTTGTCAGGGACTACGGTTACGAGGTAAAAAAGGACTGAGCGCGCTCTTTGCCGCATAATAACCGCCGCGCTGCACAACCTCTTAGGGGAGGGAGTATGCGCGAACGTGACAAAGACGCAGCTGAACTTGCGTGGAAGATGTTCGAAAAGACGGGCAGCGTAAGTTACTATATGCTTTATAAACAGCTTTCCGGCAAACATTGAATGGTAAAACGGCGGCGCATATGCCGCGATAAACGGCACGTCGTGCCTGGATTTACATTAAATTTGCTTCTGCGCCCGCGCACTGTGCGCGGGCGCAAATTCTGAGGTCGCGATGGAAATAAAGGTGAACGCGCTCGTGCTTCGCGCTGCGGACTACGGCGAAAACGACAAAATACTCACGCTGCTCACCGCCGAGCGCGGTAAGCTGACTGCGGGCATAAAGGGGGTAAGAAAGTCGGGCGCAAAGCTGAAATTTGCCGCCCAGCCCTTCTGTCTTGCCGAATACGTGCTCTCGGGCCGCGGAGGCAGGTATACCGTCGTCCAGGCGGGCGGCGGCGAAAGTTTTTACGACCTCCGCTGCGACATAGGTAAATTTTACGCGGCCGTCGCCCTGTGCGAGGCCGCTTCCGCGCTCTCGTTCGAGGAGGACGCCTCGCCGGAGATGTTCGTTGCCTGCGTGGAGGGTCTGCGCGATATGTGCGCGGACGACGAATGCTTTGCGCTGATAAAATTTCTCGTGCGGGCGCTGCGGCTGTCCGGCTACGGCTTTTCGGCGGGCGCCTGCGACGTATGCGGGCGCGACCTCGCGGGCGAAAGCAGGCTGCGCTTCGACATGCAGTCGGGCTCCTTTACCTGCCGGGACTGCGGCGCGGGCGCCGGGGTGAGCGGCTCCACTTACGCGGTGCTGCGCGCCGCCGGGGGCCGTCCGTGCGGCGATATCACGGAGGACGGCAAGGTGCGGGCGCTCAGGTTGCTGAGGGAATATTTTGCGCTCAAAACGGAAGCGCGCCTGAACGGGCTGTCCGAATACATAAGGCTGCTCCGGGCGGAGTGACGGGCTCTCCGTCGGGCGTGTGCGTTCTTTCATGTCGGGACGGCGCCGGATGTAAAAAATTACCATATTTTTAACGGATATTTACTTCAAACGCTTGCAATAAATTTATATTTATTATAAAATATAGGCGTTGAATAAGATAAAATTTAAGTTGGAGGAAAACTTTTAATGGCTAAAAAGTATTGCTATCTTTTTACCGAAGGCAACGCTAACATGCGCGAACTTCTGGGCGGTAAGGGTGCCAACCTTGCGGAAATGACCAAGATCGGCCTTCCCGTGCCTCAGGGCTTCACCATCTCTACCGAAGCCTGCACTCAGTACTACGAGGACGGCAGGAAGATCAATCCCTCTATCCAGAAGGAGATCATGGAGTACATCGACAAGATGGAAAAGATCTGCGGCAAGAAGTTCGGCGACAAGGAAAATCCCCTTCTCGTTTCCGTACGTTCCGGCGCGCGTGCTTCCATGCCCGGCATGATGGATACTATACTCAACCTCGGCCTCAACGAGGACGTTGTAAACACGATAGCCGCCAAGTCCGGCAATCCCCGCTGGGCCTGGGACTGCTACAGAAGATTCATCCAGATGTTCTCCGACGTCGT
>DVIK01000067.1 GCA_018711385.1 Candidatus Coproplasma avistercoris | reverse complement strand
GCTTTTACCGACGTTAAAGATGAATCCGGACCGGTATATGCCCGGATCAGTCAAACCAGCCGCGGACGGGAAGGTTGCGTATGAATTCGAGCGAATTGAGAGGGTTATTGGTATAGAACGCCGAGGCGATGGCCGCGGGCTTTACCGTGCCGTCGGAGGCCGTGTAGTACATATAGTCGTTGAACGCCGACATCATATCGAGGTCGCTTATCGAATAGAACACGGCGCCGAGCAGGAGCATCACGCCGCAGGCCACGGCAAAGGCGATGACCGCGCCGAAAACGCCGTCTATAACGCTGAACGCGGCCCCGTCGCGCGCGCGGCCGATTATGCTGCCTACTATGGCGCCTATCACTACGGACACGATTATGAGCACCAGCGACAGCGCCGCCGTGAGCACGAGCTGGCAGACGGTGACGTCGGTGACGTTACTCATCCCGAGATTGTTGAAAACTTCGGCAATGCTGCCGGAGAGACCGCCGAGCGCACCGTTAGCGAGCGACTGCGCGGTTGCGATGAAGGACGCGTTGTTGAAGCTGAGCCAATAGGAAAGATATACCGAACCGCCTATCATGCCGAGAACAACGATCACCCACAGCACGCTTATGACGCCCGAGCGGAACCCCGCCCTGATGGCGAAGAACAGTATGCCTATGATGAAGGCATCCATCACAAACCTGGAAAAGAACTGCCATGCGCCGCTTTCGTATATGCCGCCGAGTTTTTCGGCGACGAAGGGCAGCCGGGTGAAGTCGAGCACGACGAACACCGCAGCGGCTATGAGGCCGAGTATGACGACTGCCTTTATCATCAGCGTTATGCCGCCGCATATCCTGTCCGCAACGCCCGCACCGCCGCGATTTTCGGGGAACTGGCGCCTGGTGAGCCGCTTATACGCCTTTTCGTCGCCGAGTTCTATGGCATCGAGGATCTGCAACACGTTCTCCTCGCGCTCGCCGTACTGTTCGTAATACGAGCGCTTGCGGGCGTTGGCGATGCAGTTTTCGATGAGCGCCTTGCCGCGGGAAGAGAGCAGCGCGAACACCAGGATGAACACTACTGCCGTGCCGATCTTGAGCGCGAACGCAAGCCACGCCTTCATGCCGGAGAGATCGGCAAGCGAATAGATGAGCACCGACAGTATCACCGTGAAGAGGTATTCCGTGGCCCATGTTTTTGTCTTGGTAAAACCCTTTACCAATCCGACGATGAGGGCTATCAGCAAAATCAGCGCCACGGCAGATATTGCCACTATTTTAACTACCATAAAACTCCTCCGCCCCCGAAGGCGGGGGCAAACTTACGGGCATTGCCCGCGCGTTTTATTGTTTTTATTTGTTGAACGTGTCCTTTAGGGAAACTATTTCCGACAGAATGAGCGACCCGTTTTCGGTGCACTTTTTGAAGTAACCGGTGCGCAGCAGCTGGAAGGGCGTATCCTCCGCCGCATCCGCAAGGCAGGGCTCGGCCTTGCCGTGAAAGATATGCTCGCTGTCGTAATTGAGCCTTTCGGCGTAGTCCTGGTCGGGATACTGCTCGTCTTTGAGCAGGCTGTCGTAGCGGCGGAATTCGGCGTCTTTGCCGTATTTTGCATCCACCCACTGTATCACGCCCTTTGCCTTTACGGCGCAGGGAAGGTCGCTGCCGCTGCGGCTTTCGGGAAAATAGGTGCATTTAAGTTCGGTGACGTTGCCTTCGGCATCCTGCACCGCCTCGTCGCAGCGGACGATATAGGCGCCCTTGAGGCGCACGGCGCCGCCCACGGTAAGGCGCTTGTACTTGGGCGGCGGAACTAGCGCGAAGTCGTCGCGGTCGATATACACGCTGCCGGAAAATTTTATGCTGCGCGTGCCGCACCCGGGCTTTAACGGATTTCTTTCGAAGTCCAGCTCTTCCTCGCCCTCGTAGTTGGTTATGGTGAGTCTGAGCGGAGAGAGCACCGCCATGGCGCGCTCTGCATTTTCGTTGAGCTCGTCGCGCACGCAACTGTCGAGCTGGGCGGAATTGACCACGGCATATGCCTTTGCCACGCCCACGTCGGCGACGAATTTTCTGAGTGCCTTTGCGGGCACGCCCCTGTTCTGCAGCCCTGCGAGCGTGGGCATGCGGGGGTCGTCCCACCCCCTTACCACGCCTTCGTCGACCAGCTTTTTAAGGTAGCGCTTGGACATGAGCGTGTTGGTTATGTTCAGCCTTGCAAACTCTATCTGCCTGGGGACGGGCTTGGGAAAACCCGCCTTTTCTATCACCCAGTCGTAGAGCGGACGATGATTTTCGAATTCGAGCGAGCACAGCGAGTGCGTTATGCCCTCGATTGCGTCGGAGAGCGGGTGGGCGAAGTCGTACATGGGGTATATGCACCACTTGTCGCCCGTGCGGTAGTGCGATACGTGCGCTATGCGGTAGATGACTGGGTCGCGCATGTTGATGTTGGGCGACGCCATGTCTATCTTTGCGCGCAGCACCTTGGCGCCGTCGGGATAGACGCCCGCCTTCATCTCGCGGAAGAGCTTCAGGTTCTCCTCCACGCTCCTGTTCCTGTATGGCGAGGGAGTACCCGGCTCTGTAAGCGTGCCGCGGGTGGCGGTTATCTCCTCGGCGGAGAGGTCGCACACGTAGGCGTTGCCGTCGGTTATATACTTTTCGGCTATTTCGTAGAGTTTGTCGTAATAGTCGGAGGCAAACACGAGGCGGTCGTACTCTATGCCCAGCCATTCGAGCGACTTAATTATGGAATCGACGTATTCATAGTCCTCTTTGGCGGGGTTGGTGTCGTCCATGCGGAGATTGAGTTCGCCGCGGTACTTCTCCTTTACGCCGTAATTGATGGAGAGCGCCTTGACGTGCCCTATATGCAGGTAGCCGTTGGGCTCCGGCGGGAAACGCACCTTTATCTTGTTGCCCACGCTTTCGAACTTGCCGGCGGCAAGCTCTTCGTTTATTATCTGTTCGATGAAGTTGGATGCTTCGGGTAATTCGAGTTCTTTGTTTTCTGCCATAGATTGAAAGCTGTTTCCTTCTGACCTTATATTTTCCGATAATCTCTCGTTAATTTGCCCGGCAATACCGGCATTCACGCGGAGCTAAAACTTTGAAGATGCGGGCAGTTCAAGGCGCGCGGGGAAAACCCGAGGAAGTTTACAAAGACGTAAATGACCGAACAGACCCGCAACGGCAACAAAGTTATGCGCCGCTTATATTAACTTAAACCGATGATTTTGCCGTCGCCGTCTATATCTATATGCTCCGCCGCCGGCACCTTGCCCAGCCCGGGCATGAGGTTGATGTCGCCCGCTATGGCGACTATGAAGCCCGCGCCGCCCTTATATACGACGTTGCGCACGGTTATCCTGAATCCCTGCGGGCGGGCGAGTTTTTTCGGGTCGTCCGAGAGGGAGTACTGCGTCTTTGCGATTATGACGGGCAGGCCCTTTATGCCCTTGCCCTCGATGTCGGCAATGGCGCGCTCGGCCTCTTCGGTGTAGTCGGCGCCTTCGCCGCCGTAAATTTTGGTCACGACGTCGTTTATCTTGGTCTTTATGTCGGCTTCAAGGTCGTAGGCGTATGTAAGCCGCGAGGGCTTTTCGCACATCCATACCACCTTTTCGGCGAGCGCCCTGCCGCCTTCGCCGCCCTTTAAGAAGACGTCGGTGAAAACCGCGGGCGCGCCCGCTTCGTCGCAGGCGGAGAGCACCGCTTCGATTTCGGCGGGAGTGTCTGTGGCAAATCTGTTCATCGCCACGACCACCGGCTTGGAGTACACCTTTTTCATGTTTTCGACGTGTTTGAGAAGATTCGGCAGCCCCGCCTTCAACGCGGAAAGATTCTCTTCGGAAAGGTTGGACTTATCCGCCCCGCCGTGCAGTTTGAGCGCCTTTACCGTTGCCACCACTACTATGCAGTCGGGCTGTATGCCGGCCACGCGGCACTTGGTATCGAGAAATTTTTCCGCGCCGAGGTCTGCGCCGAAGCCGGCCTCGGTGACGGCATAGTCGGCGAGCGTCATCGCCGTATATGTGGCGCGCACAGAGTTGCAGCCGTGGGCTATGTTGGCAAAGGGGCCGCCGTGCACTATCGCGGGAGTGCCTTCGAGCGTCTGGACGAGGTTGGGCTTTATGGCGTCTTTCAGAAGGGTGGCCATGGCGCCCGCCACGTGCAGGTCGCGCGCGTAGACGAAATTGCCGTCCTCGTCCTCGCCGACGACGATGTTTTCCAGCCTGCGCTTCAAGTCGGCAAGGTCGGTGGCAAGGCAGAGTATGGCCATCACCTCGGAAGCGGCGGTTATGTCGAAGTGCTCCTTCCTTGAATAGCTCTTGCAGCCCTTCATCCTGCCGGCCTCGCAGTTTATGGTGAGATCGCGCAGAGCGCGGTCGTTCATGTCCATGCAGCGGTGAAAATATACTTCCTTTATTTTAAGCTCGTTGCCGCGGAAGATATGATTGTCTATAACGGCGCACAGAAGGTTGTTTGCCGAAGTTATTGCGTGCAGGTCGCCCGTAAAGTGCAGGTTGATGTCCGCCATGGGCACGACCTGCGCCCAGCCGCCGCCGGCGGCGCCGCCCTTTATGCCGAACACCGGCCCCAGCGAAGGTTCACGCAGCGCGAGGCACACCTTTTTGCCCAGCTTTTTCATGCCGTCGGCAAGGCCTATGGATACGGTGGTCTTGCCCTCGCCCGCGGGCGTGGGGTTTATGGAGGTGACGAGTATGAGCTTTGCCCCGGGCTTTACCTCTTTGAGGTTTATCTTGGCCTTGTATCTGCCGTAAAGTTCCAGCTCGTCCTCCGAAAGTCCGAGCGCTGCGGCGATGCGCGTTATGGGCTGCATTACGCAGCTTTCTGCAATTTCTATGTCGGAGAGCATCTTTCACCTTGTAAAATCAAATCTAGCTTTATCCAATTATAACACAACTTACACAAGAAAGTACATAGTTTATTGCAATATTTTTTCCGTTGAACGACTTTTTTTTGCCAAAGCCCGCCGCCGCGCGGCAAATCCGGGCGCAATTGCTTGACTTGCATACTCTTTTTTAATAAAATTTATGTGACTTAATATTTACGCCGCGAACGCGGCGCACAATTTTCGGGAGTGATATCATGGCAGACAAAAAGAGAGCCGTCACGCAGGAAAAACTTGTAGCCCTGTGCAAGAACAGGGGCTTCATATTCCCGGGCAGCGAAATTTACGGCGGGCTTGCGAACACGTGGGACTACGGCCCCCTGGGCGTGGAGCTTAAAAACAACATAAAGCGCGCATGGTGGAAAAAATTCGTGCAGGAGAACGTATACAACACCGGGCTCGACTGCGCGATACTGATGAATCCGCGCACGTGGAAGGCCTCCGGCCACATAGGCGGGTTTTCCGACCCGCTGATGGATTGCAGGAACTGCAAGACGAGGCACAGGGCGGACAACCTTATCGAGGATTACTGCAAAAAGCACAGCCTTGACGCAAAGGTAGAGGCAATGGACAACGAGGCGATGGAGCAGTTCATAGCCGAGCACAAGATAGTCTGCCCCGTATGCGGCAAGAGCGACTTTACGCCCATCAGGAAGTTCAACCTGATGTTCAAGACCTTCCAGGGCGTGACCGAAGATTCGGCGAACACCGTATATCTTCGCCCCGAGACGGCGCAGGGCATATTCGTGGACTTCAGGAACGTGCAGCGCTCCACCCGCATGCGCGTGCCCTTCGGCATAGGGCAGATAGGAAAGAGCTTCCGCAACGAGATCACGCCCGGAAACTTCATATTCCGCGTGCGAGAATTCGAGCAGATGGAGCTGGAATTCTTCTGCAAGCCGGGCACCGACCTCGAATGGTTCGGCTACTGGAAGGAGTACTGCCGCAACTGGCTGCTTTCGATAGGCCTTAACGAGGAGAACATTAAACTTCGCGACCATTCGCCGGAAGAGCTGTGCTTCTATTCCAAGGCGACCACCGACTTCGAATACAACTTCGCCTTCGGCTGGGGCGAGCTGTGGGGCGTTGCCGACAGGACGGACTACGACCTTACGCAGCACCAGAACGAAAGCGGCGAGAGCATGGAATACACCGACCCCGTCACGGGCGAAAAGTATATACCCTACGTTATAGAGCCCTCGCTGGGCGTGGAGCGCACCGTGCTTGCGGTGCTCACCGACGCTTACGACGAGCAGGTGCTCGACGTAGAAAAGAACGACGTGCGCACCGTGCTGCACCTGCACCCCTTCCTTGCGCCCTATAAGGCGGCGGTGCTGCCGCTGCAGAAGGGGCTTGCCGACAGGGCGCAGGAGCTGTACGCCGAACTTTCGAAGAGTTTTTCGGTGACATATGACGTGACGGGCAGCATAGGCAAGCGCTACCGCAGGCAGGACGAGATAGGCACCCCCTGCTGCATAACGGTGGACTTCCAGACATTAGAGGACAACACCGTAACCGTGCGCGACCGCGACAGCATGGAGCAGATAAGGATAGGCATCGACGAGCTGGAAGGGTACCTTTTCAAACTGACAAAGTTCTGAAAATCCTATAAACTTTGCGCAAAACGGGGCGCGCCGCACGGCTGTGCGGCGCGCCCCTTATTCTGTAAAAAAACCGTTTGCCTGCGGCATATGTGCGCGGCAATCAAAAAATTATTTACTGTCGTCGTCGAGATAGCTCTTTACTATCGACTTGCCGATACGCTTGCCGAGATCCATCAGCCGCGACTTTATGGTGCGGCGGGGCTTCTTTTCCGGCTCCTTTAAGCTGTCGTCGAGCTCCATCGCGCGGGTGGGGTCGGAATTGACATAGCCGCATTCCGCTGCGTAGGCGAACACGCGTTTGAACACGCCCTCGGCAACGGAACGCAACTCTTCGGGCGCGGCCTCCACTGTGTTGTATATGTCCTGCGCGCTCACCGAAGTTATGTACTTTTTGCCGAGCGCGGGGATCAGGTAACCGTCTATGCACCTGTTTATGTCGGACACATGCTTAGGGGATATTTTGATTGTGGACGGGGTGCTGCCCGCGCCCTCGCGCACCAGCCCGTACCATTCGAGCAGCACCGCCGAAAAGCGCGCCCTGCCTTTTGCCGGCGCCAGCGCCCAGCGCGCGAGGTTTACCACGCCGCCGAACAGAAGGGGTACGGCCTGGATTATTATTATGAGTATGGAGATGATGATCAGCACCGTCTCCGCGGCGATGGCGGCGGGCGTGCCCGCGCTGCCGGACGCAGCTATAGCCACTATCGCCATGGCTATGGATACCACCCTTATGCACAAGCGGAAAATTTTGAGCGCACTGTTGTAGCGCTTTACCGTGCGGGTGGTGGCGTCGGCCGAAAAGCGCGCCACGAGCACCAGCAGCACCACGAACACGACGTATATGCCGAGCATGCAGTATATGGCTATCTCCAGCCCGAGCGAAAAGGTGCCCGCTATCACCGAATATACGGTGAACGCCGCATAGAACATAGTGAACACCAGGCTGCACAGCAGCGAAAAGAGGTTGAGCCTGCGCGCGATGACGGCACGGTTGGAATAGACCGTCTTTATAAAGCTGCGCAGATCGTACACATCCTTTGCCAGCGTGAATGTCTCCTCCGCCGAGATGGTGTGGCGGACGGTGCGCCACTGCTCCTGCGGGGGCTGTTTTTCGTCTTTGTTTTCCATTATATGTTGACCTCTCTCAGATTAGCTCTTCGTACTCCGAATACAGCTCCTCCTGACGCTTTTTTATCTCCTCGAGCCGCACACACAGCTCCTCCACCCTTTTATAATCGGAGGTGACCGCGGGGTCGGCAAGGGCGGCCTGCACCTCCGCCTCTTCGGCTTCGCTGCGGGATATGTCCGCTTCTATCTGCTTTATGCGGCTCTTTACGGCAGCCTCGGCGGCTCTGTCTTTTTTAGAGCGGTAGCTCTCCTTTCTGCGCTCTGCATACTCGGCGCGGGCGTGCTCTTCCTCCTGCCGTGCGGCAAGTTCGGCCGCCTGCCGCTTTGCCTCGCGCCAGCTTTCGTAGCCGCCCTCGGTATAGCTCAGTCTGCCGCCATCTATCTCCGCCACGCAGTCCGCCACGGCGGAGATGAAGTAGCGGTCGTGGCTGACGAATATGACCGTGCCTTCGAAATCGTTCAGGGCGCGCTCAAGGCTCTCCCTTGCGGGCAGGTCGAGGTGGTTGGTGGGCTCGTCCAAAAGCAGCAGGTTGCCCTCCTCCGCCGCCGCTATGCACAGCGCGAGCTTTGCGCGCTCGCCGCCCGAAAGTTCGCGCACCTTTTTATGCATGTCGCCCTCGCTGAGCCCGCACCGCGCGAGCGCCGACCTCACATCCGTCTGCGAGGCGCCGACATGCCGTTCCCACATTTCTGAAAGCACGGTGTTTTCGGGATTCAAGTTGAGGTTCTCCTGGTCGTAGTAGGCTGTGCGCACGTATCTGCCCGGGGTGCAGGCCGCGTTTCCGCCGCCCGCGATAAGTTTTAAGAATGTGGATTTGCCCGTGCCGTTTTCGCCGACCACCGCCAGCCTTTTGCCGCGGGCAAGCGTGAAAGAGGCATCGGAAAAGAGCGTTTTGCCGCCGGCGGAGAGGGTGAGCCCGCTGACCGAGAGCACGCAGGAGGCAGGCTGCACGGAAAAGGAGAACCTGAAGCGCGGAGGCTGCGGCGGAAGATAGGGCTTTACAGGTTCCGGCAGCTTTTCCAGCTGCTTTACCCTGCTCTGCGCCGACTTTGCCGTGGTGGCGCGCACTATGTTGCGGTCGACGTAAGTCTGAAGTCGGGCGCGCTCCTCGACGAGGCGCTCGTACTCCTTCTGTTCGAGCGCGATGCGCTGCGCTTTGAGCGCTTTGAATTTGGTATAGTTGCCTGGGTATGAATACAGCCTGCCGTCCTCTATCTCCAGCACGCGCGCCGCGACTCGGTCCAAAAAGTACCTGTCGTGCGAGACTGCAATGACTGCGCCCTTAAAGGTGGTAAGGTAATCTTCCAGCCAGAACAGCGTCTTTATGTCGAGATGGTTGGTGGGCTCGTCCAGAATGAGCAGGTCGGGTTCTTCCAGCAGCAGGCGGGCGAGTTTGAGCCTCGTCTTTTCCCCGCCCGACATGGTGGAGACCTTCTGCCCGAAAAGCCCCGAAAAACCCATGCCCGTGAGCACGGTGCGCACGCGCACTTCGGCGTTGTAACAGTCGTGCGCGGCGATGTAGCGCTCGGTCTGCTCGTACCTGGAAGAGAGGGCGGCATACTCCGCGCTGCCGTACTCCGAAGATGAGAGGCGGCGGGAAAGCTCCGCGAGCCTTTCCACCGCGTCGAGCTGCGGCTGCACCGCGGAAAGCATCTCGGAATAGACGGTGCCCTCCGCCTCCAGCCCGCCCGACTGGGCGAGAAAGCCGACAGACGCGCCGTTTTTGCGCTGCACCGAGCCGCTTTCGGGGGAGAGGCTGCCGGTGACGAGCTTCAGAAGGGTGGTCTTGCCCGCGCCGTTTTCGCCGATGAGGCCTATGCGCTCTCCCTCGTTTACGGCAAACGCTATGTTCTTCAATATGATGTTGCCCGCGTAGGCAAACGTTACGTCGTTGAATGTTACAAGCATAATGATTATATCTTATATCGCACCGCAGGCGTTAGCGCATGCGACAGGTAATTTTTGGGCAGGGCGCCGGACTAATAGTCCCACTCGGGGATAAAGCTGCCCGAGGCGCTGCTCCTGTCCTGCAAAAACACGTTTTCAAGCCCCGCCGCCTCCACAGCGGCGAGCACCTTTTTATATTCGCGCACGGTTATGCCCCGCTGCAGCTCGGGCAGGCCGGATATGTCGCCGCACGGGGTGTACTGGCTCATCAGGCTGAAATACACGTCCTTCGGCAGAGTGGCGACAAAGTTTACCGCGGCTATGGAATCCTCCACCCCCATCGGCATGATGAGGTGGCGCACGACGCAGCCGGTGAGCATCTTGCCTTCCGCGCTGAACGTCGCCCGCTTTTGCGCCATGTAGCGTATTGCGGGCAGCGCGTATTCCGCGTAGTCGGGACGGGCGGTATAGCGCGCCGCCATGCGGCCGTCGACAAACTTTAAGTCGGGCAGCCATATATCGGTGAATGTAGCGGCAAGTTCAAGGCTTTCTATCTTTTCGTAGCCGTGGGTGTTGTAAACCACGGGAATGTGCGGCCTGTACAGCGCGAACGCCTCGGCGATATGCGAAAGGTAGTGCGTGGGGTTGACGAGGTTGATGTTGTCGGCGCCCATTTCCTCGAGCTGCCTGAATATATCGGCAAGCTCCGCAACGGTTATGTCCTTCCCGCGCGAGGCGCGCGAGACTTCGAAGTTCTGGCAGAAGCGGCATTTTAGCGGACAGCCGCAGAAGAATATGCAGCCGCTGCCTTTGGAAAATGAGATCACCGGCTCTTCGAACGGGTGAAGGTAGTACTTTGCTATTTTCAGCCCCTGCACAGAGCAGGCGCCGCGCGATGAGAAGCGGTCGGCCCCGCACGAAACGGGGCATTGCGTGCAAACGGTTTTCATAGGCGGTATTATTATATAACAATTTTGCGGCGATTGCAAATAAAGCCGCCGATTTGTTTGACATCGCGCGCCCGCAATGATATACTCTTTGCACAACCTATAAAGAGTGTGCGAGGGAACGGCCCTTAGACCACACAGCAACCTGCAATGCAAGGTGCTAATGCCGTACCGATGGGGTAAATAAGAACTTATTGAAAGCTCCGCGGCGCGGAGCTTTTTTTGACGGAAAAAAGCGCGCAATGCGCCGGGCACAGGAAAAACTACTTTTATATATAAGGAATACTATGAAGAAACTTTTTACGAGCGAAAGCGTTACCGAAGGACATCCCGACAAACTCTGCGACCAGATCTCGGACGGCATTTTAGACGCCATACTTGCGCAGGATCCCGACGCCCGCTGCGCGATAGAGTGTTGCGCGGCATACAACCAGATGATGATAATGGGCGAGGTGACGACCACCGCCAAGGTAAGGTACAAGAAGATCGCGCGCGATATAATGGCGAGGATAGGCTATACATTCGGCAACTTCCGCGCGGACAACTGCAGGATAACGCTTGCGCTGCACAGGCAGAGCCCCGACATAGCGATGGGCGTGGACAGCTCGTTCGAAAACCGCAACGGCGGCGAGATGGGCGACCTTATAGGCGCCGGCGACCAGGGCATGATGTTCGGTTACGCCTGCAACGAAACGGAGGAGCTGATGCCCCTTTCCTGCCACCTTGCCAACAAGATGGCAAAGCGGCTTGCCGACGTGAGAAAGTGCGGGCTGCTGCCCTACCTGCGCCCCGACGGGAAGACGCAGGTGACCGTGGAATACGACGGCCGCACGCCCGTGCGCGTGGACGCGGTGGTCGTTTCCGCCCAGCACAACGAAAACGTCAACCAGGACATGTTGCGCCGCGATATAAAGAAGTATGTGATAGACAGCGTTATCCCCGCAGAACTTTTAGACGGCGACACCAAGTACTACATCAACCCCACGGGCAGGTTCGAGATAGGAGGCCCCGAGGGCGACAGCGGACTTACGGGCAGGAAGATAATCGTGGACACCTACGGCGGCAGGTGCGCGCACGGCGGCGGGGCGTTTTCCGGCAAGGACCCCACCAAAGTAGACCGTTCCTCCGCCTATATGGCAAGATACGTTTGCAAGAACATCGTGGCCGCCGGACTTGCCGACGAGATAGAATTGCAGGTGGCGTACGCGATAGGCGTATCCAAGCCCGTATCGGTATATGTGAACACCTACGGCACGGGCAAACTTTCAGACAGCGATATTTCAGACATAATAGTGCGCGAATTTGACCTGCGGCCCTATGCCGTGATAGAGACGCTCGGCCTGCGCAGGCCGATATATTCGCAGACCGCGGCATACGGACACTTCGGAAAGCCCAACCTGCCGTGGGAGCGCACCGACCGCGCGGACAGCCTTAAAAAGTACCTGCTGTGAGCCGCACCCATGGCAAGCCTTAAAGATATCTGCATAAAAGTGCGGGACGTGCTGTTCCCGCCCGACATCACCTGCGACCTGTGCGGCTCCGAGGTGTTCGACGGTTCGCACTTCTGCAAGCGGTGCGCGCCGACCGTTACGTTCAACGACGGTACCGTGTGCCCGGTGTGCGGCAGAAGGACGACACGGCCGGAGATATGCATTGACTGCAAGGCGGAGCCGCCGATATATAAAAGGGGCGCTTCGGCGCTGGTGTATAAGGACGGCGGCGCCAGGCTGGTGCTCAGATTCAAGCGCGGCAATCCCTACCTTAAAGACTACCTGGGCAGACTGATGGCACAGAAGGCAAGGTCGCTGCCCGAGTGCGACGCCGTAACGTATATCCCTATAACCAAAAAGCGCAGGCGGGAGCGCGGCTATAACCAGGGCCTGCTGCTGGCGGAGGCGATCTCGGGCGAGCTGGGCATACCCGTTGTGCACGCGCTTACGAAGAAGCACGACACGGGCGAACAGAAGAGTCTTACGCGCAGGGAACGCGCGGAGAACCTGAAAGGATGCTTTGCCATAGCCGACAGAAAGGGCGTCAAGGCAAAAAAGATCCTGCTTGCCGACGACGTGCTGACCACGGGCGCGACGGCCGCCGAGGCGTGCAGGGAGCTGAAGATCGCAGGCGCCGCGGAGGTCTACCTCGTGACCGCAGCAAGCGTCGAATGGGACAAGGGCGTCACACAGAAAAGAGACTGAAAAGAGCGCGGCCCCGCCGAATGCAAGGCGGGGCCGCGCTTATTTTTATGCCGTTATTTTATATAACTTTCGCCGCGGCTGCAAATCACTGTTTCAGCATATCGGTAAAAGCGCTCTCGTCTATCACCTTTATGCCGAGCTTTTTTGCCTTTTCGAGCTTGCTGCCCGCCTCCTCCCCGGCGATG
This sequence comes from Candidatus Coproplasma avistercoris, assembly GCA_018711385.1. Classification (GTDB taxonomy): domain Bacteria; phylum Bacillota; class Clostridia; order Christensenellales; family Borkfalkiaceae; genus Coproplasma; species Coproplasma avistercoris. The sequence continues at coordinate 2,051 of DVIK01000067.1, read as the reverse complement.
ACGAGCGTCGTCTTGCCCGTGACCGATGACTGGCACACTCCGCCGCGCTCCTCGATGAGTTTTTGCGCCTCGCTCCGCTTATAGGCTGAGAGCGTGCCGGTGAGTACTACGAATTGCCCGGCGAATATGCCGCTTTGAACGGCCTTTTTTGTTACGGGGACTATATAGAGCAGCAGGGCGGAGAGCTCTTCGAGATTGGCTTCTTGCGCAAACCACCCGACTATCGCTTCGGCAGTGACGTCGCCTATGTTGTCGAGCGCGGTGAGGCTTTCCCTGCCGGCATTTTTAAGGTTTTCCACGCTGCCGAACGCGCGCGCGAGGTCGGCAGCCGCCACTTTGCCAACGCCCTCGATGCCGAGCGCGTAGATGAAGCGGTCGAGCGTTGCGTTCCTGCTCTTTGCGATCGCCGAAAGCAGGTTTCCGGCCTTTTTGTCCTTGAAACCATCGAGATCCAGGAGCTGCTCTTTTGTGAGCCCGTACAGCTGCGAGGCGTTCCTGAAGGCCAGCTTGTCGTACAGCATTTCGGCGGTCTTTTCCGAAAAGCCCTCGATATCCATGGCGTCCTTGCCCGCAAAGTGCGCGAGCTTTGCCACCACCCTGGGGCGGCAGTCGGTGTTGGGGCAGAATATATTTGCGCCGTTTTCGAAGAGAGGAGCGCCGCAGAACGGACACACGTCCGGCTTTTTCACGTCGATGCTGCCGGGGACGTGCTCCACCGTGCCAAGAATTTCGGGAATGACCTCGTTGGAGCGGCGTATGAGCACCTTGCTGCCCTTCTTTACGTCCTTGCGCACTATGTCGCCGAAGTTGTTGAGCGTAGCCTTGCGCACGGTAACGCCCGCAAGCTCCACCGGCTCGAGGTCGGCAAGCGGCGTGAGTTTGCCCGTGCGGCCCACCTGCCACCTTACGTCGCGCACGGTGGTGACGCACTCCTCCGCCTCGAACTTGTAAGCTATCGCCCAGCGCGGGAATTTGTCGGTGTAGCCGAACAGCTCCCTGTCGGGCACGGAGTTGAGTTTTATTACGGCGCCGTCGGTGAGCACGTCGATGGAGCGGCGCCCCACCTCTATCTCGCTTATGGCGTCGAACACCTCGTCGCGCGTGCGGCACAGCCTGCGGTAGGGAAAGGTGCGGAAGCCCTGTTCTTTGAGCCATGCAAAGCAGTCTTCCTGCGTGGCGGGCATGCCGTCTTCCATATAGTTTATGTCGTAAAAGTAGATGTCCGGGCGGCGGCTCGCCGTGACGGCAGGATCGAGGTTGCGTATCGCGCCCGCCGCTGCGTTGCGCGCGTTTTTGAGAGGTTCCGCCGCCGTCTTGTTGTAGTCTTCGAGCACGCTCAGGCGTATGACCGCCTCGCCCTTGACCTCCACGGTGCCCCTGTAGCTTATGGCAAGCGGGAAGGACTTTATGGTGAGGCACTGGGCTGTCACGTCCTCGCCCTCGGCACCGTTGCCGCGAGTGGTCGCCCTTACGAACGCGCCGTCCTTATAGGTAAGGCACATGGTGAGGCCGTCGAACTTGTATTCCACAGTGTATTCGGGGTGCTTTACCACCTTTTCCACACGCGTGAAGAAGGCTTCGAGCTCCTCGCGCGAGACAGCCTTATCCAGGCTGTACAGCCGCGCGATGTGCGCATGACGGACAAAGGCCTTCAACGGTTCGCCGCCCACCCTGCGGGTGGGACTGTCGGGCAGGACGACGCCCGTCCGCTCCTCCAGCCGTTTCAGCTCGTCATAGTATCTGTCGTATTCCGAATCGGGCACGGAGGGAGCGTCGAGCACATAGTATTCGTGCGCCCATCTGTTGAGCATGTCGATAAGTTCGCGCATTCTGTCCATGATATTTACCGTAAAAAAAGTCAATGATCGCGGCATATTGCCGCATGAATTTCAAAATTTAATGGCGCCGGAATTTTCATAGGGGTGTATGTATGACTATTATAAATTACTCTTTCACCGCAGCAAAACGCAACGATAACCCTTGAAGATGAGAGCAAGACAAGAAGTGTGCGGAACGCCGTGAGGGAGTGTACACAGACGTACATGACCGAA
>DVIK01000066.1 GCA_018711385.1 Candidatus Coproplasma avistercoris | reverse complement strand
TATTAACGTGAACACCAGTGTAACTTTACCGTAAACAGTTACATAAACTTTAAATTATATTTGCATCATGCACGCTAAATTCACTTGACTTTAAAAAGGATTTAATTTATAATTCAAAATGTTACGCGGATATGGCGGAATTGGCAGACGCGCAGGTTTCAGGTTCCTGTGGGCGACCGTGCAGGTTCAACTCCTGTTATCCGCACCAAAATAAGAGGACGGCTGATGCCGTCCTCTTATTTTGGGTATGTAATTGTAAAACAACAGGAGTTGATGGTGGAGACGCGAGCGGGAGCGAGCGGTTTGCGTACGGACACAATGTTAGCGGCGCAACTGACGCAAACTGAACAGCGGACACCCGCTGTTCATCGGGGCGCGCCGCCAAAGGCGCAACTCCTGTTATCCGCACCAAAATAAGAGGGCACCGAATGGTGCCCTCTTGTTTTTTGCTCAACCTGCCATTGAAGCAAGCACTGCATGACAATATGCGTAATACAGGGTGTTATAAACAGTCCGCATAGTGCAATAAATTCACAATTTGAGCACTTCCCTTGACATTGCCGCGCCAATATATTATCATAATGTATTGAAAGGCAGTCTGAATCAATGAGCGGATTGCGATAAATAAAGTCAAAGGAGCTATATTTTGATAAACACAAAGATATGCGAACTGCTCGGCATACGCTATCCCATATTCCAGGGCGGCATGGCCTGGGTGGCAGATGCGGCGCTTGCAGCCGCAGTATCCAACGCGGGCGGACTGGGCATAATTGCCGCCATGAATATGAACGGCGAACAGCTGCGCGCTGAGATAGGCAGGTTGCGCGAAGTGTGCGACAAACCCTTCGGCGTAAATGTGATGCTGATGAGCCCGCACGCCGCAGAGGTCGCCGACGTCATTGTCGAAGAGAGCGTCCCCGTTGTTACCACCGGTGCGGGCAACCCCCTCACTTACATGAAAAAATGGATCGAGGCGGGCGTTAAAGTCATACCCGTAGTTGCGTCTGTCGCGCTGGCGCAGATGGTGGCAAAGCGCGGCGCCGCGGCGGTAGTTGCCGAGGGCGGCGAATCGGGCGGGCACATCGGCGAGGCCAACACCATGGCGCTCGTGCCGCAGGTGGCCGACGGCGTAGACATACCCGTGATAGCCGCCGGCGGCATCGCCGACGGCAGAGGCTATGCGGCGGCGCTCATGCTCGGCGCGGAGGGCATACAGATGGGTACGCGCTTCCTTGTGGCGAAAGAGTGCAACATACACCCCAACTTCAAGGCCAAGGTGCTCAAAGCGGGTGATTCGTCCACCATGGTCAGCGGCAGAAGGCTCGGGCACCCCGTGCGTTCGCTCAAAACTCCGTTCGCGCGCAAATTTGCAGAGCTTGAAAAAGACCCGTCTGTGACCGACGAGCAGCTCAGCGAGTTCGGCGCGGGAGCACTCAGGAAGGCGGTCACGGAGGGCGACGATGTGAGCGGCGCGTTCATGTGCGGACAGGTTGCAGGACTCGTGAAGAGCGAACAGTCCTGCAAAGAGATACTCGAAGAAATAACCGCGCAGGCGGAAAAAGTTCTTGCCGGCGCGGGAAAATACATATTGTAAGGTGGATCTATGAACAGAGAAGAAATAAAGAAGATACTCCCTCACCGTGAGCCTATGCTGCTCGTAGACGAGGCTTTCACCGACGAAGAGGGCAGATCGCACGGGCGCTACACGGTGCGCGGCGACGAATACTTTTTGCAGGGGCATTTTCCCAGCACCCCCGTCGTGCCCGGCGTTATTCTGTGCGAAATGGCGTCGCAGTCGTCCTGCGCTATGATGGCAGGGCAGCTCGGCGACAGACTCCCCCTGTTTGCAGGCATGAACAACGTGCGTTTCAAAACGCCCGTACGCCCCGGCGACACCGTTGAATTTGTGTGCGAACTTAAGCGCAGCATAGCTTCCTGCTACGTAATAAAAGCGGAAGGTTACGTGGGCGGCAAACTTTGCGTAAGCGGCGAATTTACCTTTTTCTTTGTTGAAAAAGATAAGATCGGCTGAAATAAATTATTTCCGGAGACAGAAAAGATGTATCAGTTATTCTGCGATTCTAACTGCGAACTGTGGTATACCACGGTTGCCGAACTCGGGCTGAACGTCATACGCATGCCATACACCATCGGCGACAAGGAATACTTTTACGACATGGGCGAAAAGACAGACTTCAAGGCATTTTTCGACCAGATGCGCGCGGGCGCCGTTCCGAAGACCTCTGCCCTGAACGAGTTTGCCTACACCGAGTACTTCGAGCCCGTGCTCGCGCGCGGCGAGGACATCTATTACGTAACGTTCTCGCACAAGATGAGCGCGACGTTCAACGCGATGGACGCTGCCATAGCCAAGCTGAAAGAAAAGTATCCCGACAGAAAGATAATGACCAAAGACGCCAGGAGCATTTCGCTCGGCAGCGGCTTTGTGACCTATTACGCGGCGCTCAAAAAGCGCGACGGCGCGACCATGGAAGAGCTGGACGCCTACCTCGACGAGCTCATCCCCCACACCGCCACCTACTTTGCCGTAGACGACCTCACCTACCTTCACCGCGGCGGCAGGATATCGGGCGCGACCAAGATAGTCGGCGGACTCCTGAACATAAAGCCCGTGCTCTACTTCGACGACGAGGGCAAGATAGTGAGCATCGCAAAGGCGCGCGGATTCAGGAACGCGCTCTCCAAGCTGCTTGCCTATGCCGAGGAAAAGGGAAGCGAGCTGGATAAATATAAGATGTTCGTGCTGCAGGCAGACTGCGAAGAGCTTGCGAACAGCTTTGCGGAAACGCTGCGCACGCGCTTCGACGCCGAAGTTACCGTTCAGCCTGTAGGCCCCGTGATAGGCGCTCACTGCGGCCCTGGCACGATAGGACTGATATTCCACTGCACCGAAAGATGACAAAATAAAAAATATAAACAGCAGGCTCTCCCGATGCGGGAGAGCCTGAATTTTATGCAATCGAAACTTTATATAGTACTATGTGCCGGACATAATTTTATAAAATTACGCCTGTTTTTCAAAGTAAATAGAGTTGACGATCAGGGCAGCAAGCTCCTCGACGGGTTCACTGCAATCGTCGTCCAGCCATTTCATCGAGACATTGAACAGCATCCCCGCGTAAAGATAGGGCGAAAACGTCTTCTCCGCTCTGTCCTCCTCTTCAAAAGATTCTATGAAATTTCTGTTGAGGTAGTCGAGGTATATATATTCGAGGTGTGCCCTGCGGATGAGTCTGAACGGTTCGATCTGCTGCCTGAACACCTCAAGAAGGCGCGTCACTATCTTTATGTAGTCCTCTCTGCACCTCGGGTAGAGATGCTGGCTGAACACGAACTCCTTTTTGTGGTGCTCAAAGTAGTAAATTATCACGTCCTCTTTATTTTTGAAGTAGCGATAGAACGTCGCCCTGCCCACTCCCGCCTTTGCCACGATGTCGGTTACGTTTATCTTTTCGTAGCTGTATTCGTTCATCAGCTTAAAAAGCGCCTGAACGATGTACCACCTCGAATACTCTTCCTGCTGAACGGGCACGATACAAAATCCTCCGTATGTCTCATATCGGCATACATTTCGCCGCTTGTGTATCATCAGAGCAAAATGTGCTTGATTTTATTGCCTACACATTCTATGATACACTTGTCTCGCGAAGAAGTCAACCGCAGCGCGCAGCGGAGCAGAACTTTGCGGAGAAAAAACAAAGGAGTCACAGTTATGCAGGAAAAAGATTTTATATCCTACGAGTACAAGACCAAAGTGATAAAGACGCAGGAACAGACCCGCGCAATGGACATGTATGAGGCTTTCGGCTGGGAGATAACGGGCGTAAGCACCTCCTTAGACGGCAGGACGACGCTTTCGCTCAAACGCGACAGAAAGCTGAAACACAGGCAGGAACTGAACAGGCTGGAACGGCAGGCGGAGGATACTTTCAACATGATAGGCAAGCTCAACAGGTCGAAAACGCTAGGCGCGAGCATTTTTGCATACACCTTCGGAATAATAGCCGCACTGGTGCTGGGCGGCGGGATGTGCCTTACGATGCTGACAGAAAACAGTGTGCCCGCGCTTGTGGGCGGCATAATCCTGGGAATTGCAGGAATAGCGCTGTGCGCGGGAAATTACCCCGTCTATAAAAAGATTGCATCAAAGAAAACGGCGCAGCTTCTGCCCGTCATCGACGACAACGAAGAAAAACTTGCCAACCTGCTTGAAAAGGGCAACGATCTGCTCGGCGCAGATGTGATATGAGTCAAGACCACCCGTAAAACGGGTGGCTTGTAAAAGCCCTAAAAGGGCTTAATGCTGGCCGGGCTCACGCCCTTGAAGATTTTGTCAGCTGCAAATGGTTTCCAACGGCCGCCTCACGGCGGCTGTTTTTATTTGTTCTTTCCTACCTGCTCACCCGTAAACGGGTCTATAAATTCCTTCAACGATAATTGTTCGTACTCAATGTCTTGGCGCAATTGGTTCCGTATATATTCGGCTATCTTCTTCGTATTCTTGCCCACCGTATCTACGTAATATCCTTCACACCAAAACTGTCGCCTGCCGTACTTGTACTTTAAATTTGCATGTCGGTCAAATATCATCAATGTACTCTTCCCTTTCAAGTACCCCATAAATGTCGCCACGCTATATTTCGGCGGTATTTTTACCAACATGTGTACATGGTCAGGGCATAATTCTGCTTCTATTATCTCTACCCCTTTCCACTTACATAATTTTCGTAATATCTGTCCTATATCTACCTTTATCTTATCATATATCGCCTTGCGCCTGTATTTAGGCGCAAACACTATATGATACTTGCAATTCCACTTACAATGTGATAAACTATTTTCAAAATCTTCCATGATTTCCTCCGTGTCTTTAATTTGCAGCTGACACTCAAATTATAGCACGGAGTTTTTCTTTGTTCAACGGCATAGCCTCTTTGGAACCACCCGCTTAGCGGGTGGTTTTCGTAAACCAAAAAAGAGCGCGGCGCATTTGCGCCGCGCTTTAACTTTTATTTATCCGACCGCAGAAAAATTCCGCCACCTCCGCCCAGGCCTGCCTGCTCTCCTTCAGCTTTGGGAACATGTAGCAAAAATCGTGCCACATGCCCGCATACTCATGCAGGCGGCAGCGCACCCCGCTCTTTTGAGCATTTTGCAACAGCATGCGCCCGTCGCTTGCCGAAGTTTCCAGCTCACCGCCGATTATCAGCATATCGGGAAAACCCGAAAGATCGGCGTATGCCGGCGAAAGGTATGCGTCGGTGAGCGGAGTCTTGCCGCAGTAGGGCGATACCCTCCTTATACAACTTTCATACCTTTCAAAACTCTGCCATGGCGGCAGCGCGTACATGGGATCGCGGTGAGCGTTATATCTGTACGAATCGCCTGAAGCCGCCATATCCGCAAACGGCGATACGCACACGAGCGCGCACGGCAATCCCGCGCCGTCGTCGCGCGCTTTAAGGCAGCAGCTTAGCATCAGCGCCGCGCCGAAACTGTCGCCTATGGCGGCTATATCGGGCACTTCGCCCGCTATTGCGGCGTATGCCCGGTAACACTGTTCGTGCACGGCGGGAAATTCAAGGCCGGGCGCGGCGTCGTAGTCTATGCTGTAAACGGCGCATGAACACAAGCGTGCCAGCCGTTCGGCCGTTCGCCTGTACATATCGTTCATCCCGTTGGTGTGTCCGCCGCCGTGAAACTGCAAAATTGCGCCTGCGGCTCCGTTCGGGCGCAACATCTCCGTCCGCACTCCGCCGAAGCTGACAATTTCGTATCTGAACCCGTCGGGAGGCCTGTAAACGCCGCTATGCGGCTTTACCGAGCGCGACAGCGACCTGTGCGCCCGCCTGTACGGAAAGGTGTACGCGCGTATCAGCAACCTGAGAAAAAATGCGGCGGACGACATCAGAGCTCACCGAGACGCCCGTGCATGTTTCTGACGAGCGGGTCCATTATAAGATTTACGAGCACGCCCGACTTTATGTAGCAGTAGACCTCGTTCCACAGCCCGTAAAAGGCGAGCTTCTGCATGCAGTAGCGGCTCGCGCCGTACTTTTCAATGTATGTTTCGCGCAGGTAAAACCGCTTGCCCGTAAGGTTGTCGAACTGGAACAGGTCGTATTCAACATCGGCATACATGGAGTTGAGCGGGTCGATAAAACCCGTCAGCCTGTACCCCCTGCCCACCATTATATTGCCTACGTTCAGGTCGCCGTGAATAAGGCAGGCGCGCTCCGGCTCTTCCGAAAAGATGATGTCGAATTTTGCCCACGCGGCGCGCATTGCCTCAATCACCTTCCCGCTCAGCCTGCCACGGGCGAAGTATTCCTCCGCCACCCGCATCACCTCTGCGGCGAACGGTTTATAAAAGTCTGTCCACGAGTTGCAGTCGGGGTGCATCGTATCGCCGAATTTATCGCTTGTGTGCAGGTGGACGGAGTGGAGAGCCGCGGTCACTTCGTCGGCAAAGCGCTGCCTGCGCCGTTTGCTTAACAGCAGCATGCCGAGGGCGAACAACGCCGTCTTGCCTGGTATCTTCTCCATGCCGTAGCAGTCGACGGGTATGTCACCGCCGCCGCTGCGCGCGAACAGCACCCCCGGCACCTTGGCGCTGCAGCAGCGCGCGAGCAGACCGAGGTCGTGCGTCTCCTTCTCCAGCATGTCGGCTGCGCACAGAAATTTCACGACGACAGCTCTGCCGTCCTCGAGCCGCACCGCTGCCGCCCTGCCGAAAGAGCCGCCGCCCAGGTACTTCACCCTGACGGCACGAACTCGCATGCATTCCCGCACGGCGATCCCCGCGCACCTTACGGCGTCGTCTTTGCCGAAATCAACTGCCTCTGTCCTCTCTACCCTGAACATGGCGACCTCCGCTGTGTTTTTTTATATTATACAACACCGCAAGCGCACGCGCCATTGCCGCAGTTTACCATTTTTTGCACTTACATTACCTGAACAGCTGCGCATATCCGGCGGGAGTCATGCCGTATGCCGCACAAAATTGCCTGTAAAAGCCCGAAAGGCTGCCATAGCCGACGCGCGAGGCGGTCTCCTCCGCGCTCACGCCCGCCGCAAGCAGCCTGCGCGCCTCTTTCAGCCTGCAATTTCTCGCTATCTGCGAAAAACTCCTGCCCGTTTCCGCGCCGATGAGTCTGCTCGCATAGGCGGGAGCGTACCCGTACACAGCGGCAAATCCCTGCAATGTTGCGGTGGAAAAGTCCGAGCAGACGTAGTTTTCCACCTCGGCAAGCAGTCCCGCGGAGACGTGCGCGCCGCGGGCAAGGCCTATGACGAACAATTTCAGCAGCGCCTCCGTCGCGGCCGCGGTGCAGCCGTCTGTTCCAAACGATTCTTCGAGCAGGCGCAGCACGCACATCTTTGCGTCGCCAGACATATCGAAGAGGTCGCGCCCTTCAAGCAACCCGCCGCCCGCGCCCTCGAACATGACTGCGGGCAGGTCGAGTTTGAGGATCACATCCTCCTCCGTGCTGCGGGCAAGCTCGTGTATGCGACCGGGCGCTATCAGGCAGCACTGGCCCTCGCGCACGGCCATGCGCACGCCGTCAACGACCTGCGCGCACCTGCCGGAGAACACGCATATAAATTCGTAGAAATCGTGGCTGTGCCTGTAAGGCCGCTGCACGGAGGTGTGTTTTTTTATGTTGAACGAGGGGCTCGTCCTTACCGGGAGCACGCGGAGCGACTTCCTTCCGGCAAAAAAATCTGCCGCCGTGATACCGTCCGCACGCGCCTCGGCGATGATCTCGTCTGCGTTGGCAAATTCGCGACACACGGCCTCGAGCACCGCCCCGTCGGAGAGCGCTCTGCCGTCCTCGCCCTCATGTGCGGCAAGCATTGCCGAAAAGCTATCCATCTTGTCCCCCTTAGAAAATGCGCGGCGCAAACGCGCCGCGCAGGAATTATTTGCAGTACTTCTTTTCAATGGCAGTTATCTTGTCTATCCTGCGCTGATGACGGCCGCCCTCGAATTCTGTAGTCAGGAACTTTTCCACTATCTTGAGCGCATAGCCCGTTCCAACTACCTTTTCGCCCATGGCGAGCACGTTGGCATCGTTATGCAGGCGGGTAAATTCGGCGCAGTAGGTGTCATGGCAGTGCGCGCAGCGCACCCCGGGAACCTTGTTTGCCACTATGGATACTCCTATGCCCGTGGAGCATATCACGATGCCCCTGTCGCATTTGCCGGAAGCCACGGCCTCGGCAGCCGGCAGCGCGTAGTCGGGGTAGTCGCAGCTCTCCGCCGTGCAAGTGCCGAAGTCCTCGTATCCGTAGCCGTGTTCTTTGAGGTAGTTTATAACCTCGCCCTTTAATTTAAGTCCGCCGTGGTCGCAGGCAAGCGCAATTTTCATTTCGGTTTCTCCTTGAATATATTTTTATAAATCGTCGCCGCTATCCGCGGCAAGTATTATTTTTTCTATGATGACGTCGCAGGCGCGGCTTATCGCGTCGCGCGTGGCGCGGTAGACCTCCGCCCCGCAGCCGTAAGGGTCGGGAACGTCGAACCCGCACAGCTCCTTTATGCTGTAAATTTTACCGCAGGCCTCTATCACCTGCTTCTGACGCTCGGTCATGCAGATGACGGCATAGCTTCTGTCTATAAGTTTCTGGCTGAGCTGGCGTGGCGAAAAGTTGGTCAAAGACAGCCCTATCCCGGCAAGTGCTTCCGCACTGCCCGCGGAGAGCGTGCCGCCCACTTCGGCGAACAGCCCGCACGAGGATACGTCCCACCACTTTATCTTGCGCGCCTTTATCTTGCTGCGCAAAATAGCCTCCGCCATGGGGCTTCGGCAGGTATTGCCCGAACATACAAACAGAATTTTCCTGCGTTTCATCTCAACCCCCGCAAGCCTTGGTAAGCCTGTTCATCACTCCCGCCATCACTCCGCCCTGTTCCTCGGGCGCGACGGCTATTATTATGTCCGCAACCTGCTCGCCTTCGCGCAGCTTTTCATAGAGATTTGCCGCGATCTGCTCGGGAGTGTCGCCCAATGCAAGCAGTCTTTCCGGCCTGAACTCCGCGGCGCAGGCTCCGTCGCACATAAGGTAAGCCCTCTGCCCCTCGCCGTTCAGACGGGTATATTCGGCATAGGCCTTGGCCCTGTCGGCATATGAAAAGAGCATGGTGCGGCATCGGGGCGAGTAGTGCTTGTACTTCATTCCGGGCGAACGCACCTTTTCGCCCGCCTTGGGGATAAAAACTTTACAATCGCCCGCAACTTCGGCTATCATCTCTTTCGTTACCAGCCCGCTCCTTAAAATACAGGGAACCTCGCCCGTGCAGTCGAGCACGGTGCTCTCTATGCCGCCGGTGCACCTGCCGCCGTCGAGTATGAGCGGAATCCTGCCGTTGAGGTCGGCATAGACGTGCTGAGCCGTGACGGGACTGACGTGTTTGGATATGTTTGCCGAGGGCGCCGCTATCGGCAGGCCGACACAGCGCAAAAATTGCTGCGCCGCGGGGTGGGAAGGCACCCTTATTCCCACCGTGTCCAGACCGCACGAAACGACGGGCGAGATCGTGCCGCGGCTGCGGAATACCATAGTAAGCGGCCCCGGAAGGTACTTTTGCGCAAGTTTTTCCGCGTATGCCGGTATGCCGCACACGATCTTTGAAATATCGTAATCTTTATGTACATGAACTATGAGCGGATTGTCCTGCGGCCTGCCCTTGACTTCATAGACAGAGCGCACCGCATCGCCGTCGAAAGCGTTGGCGCCCAGGCCGTACACCGTCTCCGTTGGAAAGCCCACAAGTCCGCCGCCCTCTATTATCCGCCTGGCGAGCGCAAGGGCTTCGCCGTCCGGTTTGAGTATCTGAGTAAGCATAGAAATTTGCAAAGTTTATTCCTCGCCGCCGTAATCGTAGCCGTCGTCGCTGAATACGGCGCCGTCTTCGGGAAGCTCTCCCGAGCCGTTACGTTTTTGCGGATTTTCTTCCGCCTGTGGCCTGCCTGCGCTCTTGGCAAGCTCTTTAAGTTCCTCGGGATCGGGCGTGACGAACTTAGTGTATTCGCCCTTGAAGCGCAGCTGCGTCCTGCCCGTTTCGCCGTTGCGGTGCTTGGCGACTATGAGGTCTGCCATGCCGCGGATTATCTTCTTCTTTTCGATCTCCTCCGGCGTGGCCGTCATGTCGGGCCTGTTTATGAATATTACCATGTCGGCGTCCTGCTCTATCGCACCGGAATCGCGCAGGTCGATGAGCTGCGGTTCGCCCTGCATTCGGCGCAGCTGCGAAAGGGCTATCACGGGCACATTCAGCTCCTTAGCCATTATTTTGAGGTCGCCCGTTATCTGCGCGATCTCGCGCACGCGGTTCTCTTCCCGCCTGCCGCTGGACATCAGCTGGATATAATCTATCATAACAAGATCGAGCCTGCCGCCGTTCTTGGATTTTATGCGCCTGCACTTGGAGAGTATCTCTGCAGGAGTCACGCGCGAGGAATCGTCAATTATTATGGACAGTTTTTTCAGCTCTTCGCCCGTGCGTATGAGCGCCTTCCAGTCATTTGGCGTAAGTTTGCCCGAAAGCGCGTCCGACATGCTGACCTTTGCGCTGGCGCACAGCAGCCTCTGCACTATCTGGAGTTTTGGCATTTCCAGCGAGAACACGGCACAGACGTTGCCCTGGTATGCCGCGGCCTCGACGACGTTCATCGCAAGCGAAGTCTTGCCGCTGCCGGGGCGTGCTGCGATGACGATGAGGTCGGACCGCTGGAAGCCGTTAGTAAGTTTATTGAGGAACGGGAATCCCGTGGGGACGCCGCGCAGGGCATCTTTGTCGCGCGAGATGGTCTCGAACCTATCTATCACGTCATTGACCACGGTGCTTTCGCGGATATCGTCCATTGTGGAACTGTCTCCCTTTTTGGAGATATCGTAGATGAGCTTTTCTGCGTACTGAACGCTCTGCATGCCGTCGCCGCTCGACATCGAATTTTCGATTATCATGCGCGATGCACGGATGAGTTCGCGGTTTACGCTGTCGCGCTTTACTATATCGAAATAGGAACGATAGTTGGCGGCAGACGGAATTTCCATCAGCCTGGTGATATATTCTATGCCGCCGGCCTTTTCAAGATTGCCGTCCTTTTCGAGGCTGTCGGTGATGGTTACGAGGTCAGTGGGCTTGCGCTGGTTGAATACCTTTAAGATGGCAGACATGATGAGTCTGTGCGATTCCTGGTAAAAGTCCTCGTCGCTGAGTTTGTCGACCACTTCCGAAAGCACTTCGTTATCGATGAGTATGCACCCGAGCAGCGACTGTTCCGCCTCGAGATTGTTGGGTAAAACGTTAGTTTTGTCTGGCATAGTACTTTATATCTTCATCATTTTCTCAAATTCGTCGAGCGTTTCGGCAAATTCGTTCATAGCAAACCTGAACGGCTGCTCGCTTTCAAGGTCGACTCCCGCAAGTTTCAGCAAGGACACAGGGTCTGTGGAGGAACCGCCGGAAAGGAACTTAAAGTAATCCTTTACCGCCCCTTCTCCCTCGCTTAAGATCCTGTGGGCGATGTTTATGGCGGCGGTTATGCCCGTTGCGTACTTGTATACATAGAACGCCCTGTAAAAGTGAGGTATCCTCGACCACTCACACGAAATATGGTAGTCGTGCTCTATCGCATCGCCGTAATATTCCTTTCCTATCCTGCCGTATACGTCGCACAACACCTCCTTTGTAAGAGGTTCGCCCCTCTCCGCAAGGGTGTGCGCCTCGTATTCGAACTCGGCGAACATTGTCTGGCGGTGCAGCGTGCCGCGGATGGTGTCGAGGTAGTAATTTAGCAGATACCTGCGCAGGTTTACATCTTCGGTGTCGGCGAGCATATATTTGAGCAGCAGAACTTCATTCACCGTGCTGGCAACCTCAGCCACGAATATTTTGTAGTCGGACTTTGCGTAGGGCTGGTTGTGCGAAGAAAAGTATGTGTGCAGCGAATGGCCCATCTCGTGCGCGATGGTGAATATATCGCTTATGGTGGGCTTATAGTTGAGCAGCACAAAGGGATGAACGCCGTAACAGCCCGTACTGTAAGCGCCGCTGCGCTTGCCCTCGGTCTCCTCCACGTCTATCCAGCGCTCGTCGTGGCCGCGCCTCAAAAGCTGCTGATACTCGCTGCCCAGGGGCGCAAGTCCCTTCACCACATAGTCATAGGCATCGTCATAGTTCATCTTGACTTCGACATCGGAGACGAGCGGAGCGTACACGTCGTAAAAATACAGTTTGTCGTAGCCGAGAATCTTCTTGCGGTCGGCGATGTAGCGGTGCATCGCCCCGATGTTGCTCCTCACCGCGTTAATGAGGTTTTTGTAAACGCGTTCGTCGACATCCTCGGATGAGAGCGCCATTTCGAGGCAGGAGTTGTATTTGTAGGCCCTGCTCAAAAACACGTCCTTTTTTACGTTGCCGAAGTAGGTGGCCGTTATGGTGTTTATCAGGCTCTCGTAGGCGCCGTAGTACTTTTCGTAGGCCTCCCTGCGTTTTTCGCGGTCGCCCGAGCGCAGAATGACGGCATAAGTGCCGTGCGTGAGCTTGATCTTTTGCCCCTCGAACTCTATTTCGGGCAGCGGCAGGTCGGCGTTGTCTATCATCGAAAAGATGTCGGAAAAAGTTCCGAAAGTCTCGCCCGCCATTGCGACAAGTTTCTCCTGTTCCTCGGGAATGACGTGCTTCTTGCGCTTGAGCAGCAGCGAGAGCATATAGTCGTAGTCCGAAAAATCCTTATCGGCGATAAGCGATCTGATATAATCTTCGCTCTGGGCGGCCATCTCCGGTTCGAAAAACGCCATGGCGGCACTGTAACGGGAATAGAGGGCGGCACATTTGGAATCGTATGCGGTGTACTTCGATATCCTCTTGTCCTCGTCCGATTTCATCGAGGCATACAGGAACACGCGCTCTATCTTCCTGCTCAGTTCGTCGCTCTTTTTAAGCATGGCGAGCAGCTGCCTTTTATCGCCGAGCCTGCCGGCAAATTCCGAGAAGTCTATAAGCCCGTCGGCCTCGGCAAACGCCCTCTCCCAGTCCTCGTCCGTTTCAAACAGATCGGTTATCTTCCACTTATACTTGGTTTCAACCTGATTTCTTTCCATAAAATTATCCTTTTTAGTTTTTGTTTGAATGTATCGGTGCGGGAATGAGTCCGCCCCTCGCAATGAATTTCGAGCTGGATTCTCCGTGCACGGGCATTATGGGAGCCCTGCCGAGCAGGCCGCCGAAATTGACGCAGTCGCCCACGCCTTTGCCGGGCGCGGGGATCACCCTGACCGCCGTGGTCTTGTTGTTTATCATGCCGATAGCTGCCTCGTCGGCGATTATCGCGCTAATGGTGTCTGCCGGGGTGTCGCCCGGGATGGCTATCATGTCCAGGCCCACCGAGCAAACCGCCGTCATCGCCTCGAGTTTATCTATGCACAGCCCGCCGCGCTCGGCGGCCTCTATCATGCCGATATCCTCCGATACGGGTATGAACGCGCCCGAAAGCCCGCCCACACGGGAACTTGCCATGACACCGCCCTTTTTAACGGCGTCATTGAGCATTGCAAGACAAGCCGTCGTGCCGTGGGTGCCAACGCTCTCCAATCCCATTTCCTCGAGTATCTGCGCGACCGAATCGCCCCTTGCCGGCGTTGGCGCGAGCGAGAGGTCGACTATGCCGAACTCAGCGCCGAGGCGTTTTGCCGCCTCGCGGGCCACCAGCTGACCGGCGCGAGTTATCTTGAACGCCGTACGTTTTATCATCTCGGCAAGCTCGGTGAGGTCGGCGTCGGGGATACTTTCGATCGCGTGCTGAACCACGCCAGGGCCGGACACGCCAACGTTTATCACCGTGCCGCTCTCGCCAACTCCGTGGAAGGCGCCCGCCATGAATGGGTTGTCCTCCACGGCATTGCAGAACACCACCAGCTTGGCGCAGCCGAACCCGTCGCTTTCGGCCGTGCGCGCGGCCGTATCTTTCACTATTCTGCCCATCAGCCTTACGGCATCCATGTTGATGCCCGACTTGGACGAGCCTATATTCACCGAAGAGCACAGCTTTTCGGTGGTGGCAAGCACTTCCGGGATGGTCTCGATGAAAGTGCGCTCGTAGTCGGCCATGCCCTTATGCACCAGCGCGGAATACCCGCCCAAAAAGTCGATGCCGAGCGTACGCGCGGCGTCGTCGAGCGCCCGGCCTATCTTTGCCGACTGAGCAGCAAAGGGCGCGCAGATTATGCTTGCGGGAGTTACCGAGACACGCTTGTTTACGATAGGTATGCCGTATTCGGTAGAGAGAGCCTCCGCCACCTTAACAAGATTTTCGGCCTGAGAGCATATCCTGTCGTATACTTTTGCCGCCGTCTTTTCGGCCGTGCCCGCCGCGCAAGGCAGCAGCGATATGCCCATTGTTATGGTGCGTATGTCGAGATGCTCGCGCTCGATCATGTTTATAGTTTCGAGTACGTCATATTTATTGAACATCTGCGCACCTCAAACCCTGTGCATGGCGTTGAAGATCTCTTCATGCTGAAGGTGTATGCTCATGCCTATCCTTTTTCCGAGCTCTGCCGCACTCTCTGCAAGCGCGGCAAGGTCGTCCTTTGCGCCGGAGGTATCCACGAGCATTATCATTGCAAAATAGTCCTGCATTATAGTCTGGCTTATATCTTCGATATTCACGCCCTTTTCGGCGAGAAACGCGCTCACCTTCGCAATTATTCCGGTCTTGTCTTTTCCTACAACGGTTACGACTGCATGCATAAAATTTTCTCCTGAAAGTATTTTACCGCCCGCTGCGGCGGGCGCCTGTAAAACAGTATCGTCAGCGGCTCACAGCCACATGAGATTGTTTACGGCAAACCTTACGGCACACGACACCGTAAACCTGAGCTTGCCGCAAAAATCGGAGATGTGTATCCCCTGGTCGCTCTTGAAATCCTTATCTTCAAGCAGAACGCTCTGCCATATCCCGCCCGCCGCACGGGTCACGGCATAATATAAAGTTCCCGTGTTCATATCGCACATGCAGAACGTCACCTCGCAGTCCTCTTCGCAGAAGATGTCGAGTTTGAGTACGGCGTCCGCATCGGGTGAATACCTCGGCACGTTTGATCGGAACGTCATAAGTCCGCACGGCGAATAAGCACCTTTCAGTCCGCCCTCCTCGACTATCTGCGGCAGTACCGCCGACGAAGTGAGGAACGCGCCGCCGAGCGCCATGGAGCGGTCGGCAATAGAAAGGCTGTCTGTACCGTCCTTAGATGAATACATAACGCGGCAGCGCTTCTGCATATTCCTGAACTTGCCGCTGATCTTTCTGACCGCCATGCGCGACCATACCGTAAATCCGTTTGTGTAGCGCGCGTAGCAGAACGCATAGACGGTTGCCGCTCTTTCGTAAACGTTCAGATAGAAATCGCGCGTCTGCTCGTCTCCGCCCTTATAGGGCGCGGGCGTCCATTCGCGAACGGCGGGGTCGGCGCAGTCCTCCGCCATGTACACCCCGTATTCCTCGGGCACGCCCTGCGGGTCGAATTCGCAGCGGGCGATGAGGTTCTGCTCCTCGTCTGCCATCACGGTGATAACGGCGGGCTTAGGCAGGAACACCTGCCTCTCCCTTATAAATTTATCCAAAAAGAGGAACATGTCCTTCGTGCCGCCGATATCTATGCAGCCGTTGCAGTGCACCGAATATGAGATGACGCTGTCGCCGACAAACTGCTCGTTTATGCGGGAAAAGGTATCGTATGCCCTGTCGTAATCGAAGCGCTCGTCGTTGGTGGAGCAGAGCATGAGCACGGGGCATTTTACGAACGGTGCGTAGGCCTGCGAGTCGACTGCGCCGATAAAGCGGTAACGTTCTTCGTCGAACACCGGCTCGGCGGAACCGAATTTGAAGTAGCCGCGGTAAGACTGCCAGCCTGCGGAGCAGACGGTGACAAGGCAGCCAAGCTGCGTGCCCGCTGCAAGTTTCCAGCCTATTTCGCCGCCGTCGCGTATGCCGACGGCGCCTATCTTATAAAACCCGCGCGACCTGAGGTAACTGCAGCAGTAGCGGGCCACCGCAACCCATTCGTACCAGCAGGTCTTTGCCGCGTCTTCGTCGGCGTAGTCCTTGTGTCTGCCGCAGGCGGAAAGGTTTGCGTAGCTTACGTTTGAAGGATAGACGGTATAGTTATTCGTGCGCTCCCACTCGCCACGGTAGTCGGGCATGAGCACGCTGTGCCCCTGTTTTACGAAAAAGCGCATCAGCTCTTCGTCGACGGTACCGCAGCTGTCGGGAATCAGCAGCACTACCGTATCGGACGGGGCGCTCTCCGCGCAGGCAAAGGCGGCGTAGATCTTCACCCGCCCTTCGCCCGTGTCCCGGCCGTAAAAATACAGGTATTGCGTCTTTATACCGTCTGCAGATTTCTCCGAGATGACCTCTGCTTCAGTGTCAAGGCCGTCGTCAAAGTTTTTCCAAAGTGAAACAGGCGTTAAGATGTTCGACAAAATTGCTCCTCAGCAACTTACCCTGATGGTGGAACCATGGCTTTCGGTTGCTTTGCTTACTATGATTTTACTGCTTATCCTGTGTTTCAGCTCCTCGACATGGCTTATAAGGCCTATAGAAAAACTGTCGTTTTTAAGTTTTTCGAGCGCGCCAAGCACGGTATCGATGAGGTCGCCGTCAAGCGTTCCGAAGCCCTCGTCCAGGAAGAAAAATTCTATGGACTTCATCGAGCGGCGGCAGATAGTGGCACTGAGTGCAAGCGCAAGCGAGAGTGAAACCAGAAAGGTTTCTCCGCCGGAAAGAGTTTTGACCTTTCTGAGCTCGCCGCCGTTGAAATTATCGCCCACGCAGAAATTATTGTCTGTGTAGGAGAGATAATACCTGCCGTCGGTGAGATCGATCAGCGTGCGCGAGGCGGCGTGAGAAATATTTATGAGATGTTCGCTCGCGATATATTCCATGAATTTATTGTCGCGTATAAGACTTTTCAATCTGCCGATAAGATCGCGCTCGCGGTTGGCTTCCGCAAACTTTCTTTCAATATCTCTGCGCTCGTTCAACCTGCGCTCCATATCATTTTCCGCGCTTTTTGCAAGAGCCACTTCGGTAAGGTTTCCGGCGTGAGCGGCGGCAGCTACGCTCTTTGCCTCCAGCGCGGCATTAACGTCGGCCTCCGTAACGGCGAGCGCCTCCTCTTCGCAGGCAGCGCCTTTCACCGCACCCGCCGCAGCGGAATATTCCGAAGTGAACTTTATATAGCGTTCGTTTGCGGACTTATAGCTGCCGAACTTTTCAAGCAGCGAGCGGCACTCCGCTATGCCGCCAAGGCCGGCCTCGCATATACATTGCGCGCACTCAGCTTCTGCAGCCGTCTTACGCTTTTCGGTAAGTTCTCGCCCGGCCGAGTTGGCCCCGGCCCTGCCCTGCGCTTCGCCGAGCTCTCTGCGGGCGCTGTCAAGCTCCTTTTCAAGCTTATGTCTCAGTTCTGCCATTTCGCGGGCATGTCTTTCGGCCTCCGCAGTCGCCGCAACATAGTCCTTGCAGTCAGCACCGAACACCTCATCCAGTCCGGCTTTCAGTTCATCCGCCTCGGCCCTGAGACTGCTTCCCTTTGCCCTTACCTCTTCGAGCCGCGCAGCACAGCTTTCTACGCTGTCGGCAGCCGTCTTGATCTTAGTTTTAAGATCGTTCACGGCCATCTCGGCATTTTTATATTCTTCGGTGAGCTTATCGAATTCGGCAAGCGCCCCGGCGACATCTATGCGCGCATCCTTTACCGTAAGGATGAGGTCGCGGTATTCATCCGCCTTTTTGGCAAGCTCATCGTTGACAAACTCATACAGCGGCGTTGACTCCCCGAATTTGCGCAGCTGTGCCTGCAATTCCTTTATCCACGATATCGCGCGCGCATATTCCTCTTTAAGTATCCCCCCGCGCAGCTCCTTGCGGAAAAAAGTTTCAAGCTCAGGCTTTTTGAGCGATGAAAATTTTTCCGACGCGATCCGCAGTTTTTCAGACATTTCGGAATGCAGCTTTACCGCGGCACCGTACTCGTATCTGCATTTTTCAAATTCCGCGCGGCACTTTTCAAGCTCCCTTACGCGCGACATGAAGGTGCTTACCGCAGCCTGCATGCCATGCATCAGCGCGCTCTTCTTTGCAGCGCTCTCCGCCTCTTCAATTGAAAACGAGCGGTATTTCCGCTCTGCCGCCGCGAGCTTTTTTGCAAGCTCCTCTGTCTTTTCGGCCAGCGTTCTTCCCTCGGATTCGAGCCGCGCGAGCGCCTTTCCCTCCGCATCGGCCTCATCGGCCTTTGCGACCGCCTTTTCGCACGCGCTCAAAGCAGGCAGCGCCTTTTCAAGTTCGTCAAACCCGTGTTTGCGCTCTTCAAGATTTTTTAACTCTTCAACGGCTATTTCATAGACAATTTTCTGCTTGTACAGTCTGTCGAGCCTGCGGTGCGCGCTTTCCGCCCGTTCTGCCGCGGCTTTCAGCGATGCAGTCTTTGCAGCAAGCTGTGCGGTGCTGCTCTTCAGTTCTTCAAGCTGTTCCTTCCCCACCCCTTCGTAGGCTTTGAGCGTGCCATCGAGCGAGCTGTATCTGTTCTGGGCGTCCTTCTCGCGTTCGGAAAGTTTGGATTTGAGATCCCTGCCGTATTTCTGCAACCCGAACAACCGCTCTATGAGCTCTATCCTGTCGCCGGGCGCAGAGTTGACGAACTGCGCGAACTCACCCTGCGGCAGAGCTATGCACTTGCGGAAATCTTCCTTGTTTATGCCTATTATCTCGGTTATCCGGTCATTTACCGACTTTACGTTGTCGGCGAGCGCAACGGAGCTGCCGCCGTCGGTCTCGTAGAGCATGGCCCTGTGCGTACCGCTCTTGCGCTTTATGGAGCGCTCCACAAGAAACGTCTTTCTCGCGCCGTCGGTGAATATATCGAATGTGAAACTGACATACAGCTCCTCGCTGCGGAAATTTATCTTGTCAAGCTTGTCGGAGTTGCGCTCTATGTCGCCGTAGAGCGCGAAGTTGATGGCGTCGAGTATGGTGGACTTGCCGCTGCCTGTTTCGCCGAAAATGCCGAAAATGCCGCTTGCGAGCAAGGGGGTGAAATCGATCACCGCACGTTCGGAAAAACTGTTAAGTCCGCAAAATTCAAGTCGTACCGGTCTCATTCTTCCTCCGTGAGCGAAAGGAACAACTCAAGCAGGTCTTCGGGGACCTGCGAATTATAGCGCGAAGCGTAGTATTCGGAAAAGAGCTGCGAAGAAGTCTTGCCGGAACTCTGAACGGAAAATCCCGACGGCAGTTCCGACTCCACCGCCATCTTCAGCGAATACAGATTCCCGCAAGCGCGCAGTCCGGCTATTTCCGAAGGGGCGAGAGGCGTTTTGAGATTGAGCGTGAGTTCGGCTATGGCGTCCGGATTTACATTGAGCAGCCCTATGCCGTCGGCGGCGCAGTTTGCCTGCAGACGCACAAGTTTCCTGCATGATACAAGCGGCACGGCCTTGAAATTCTTTACGCCATCCGCCGTCAGGTCAAATACGTTTATGCACTTTTCCTGCCCGGCCTCATCGAACGTAAAACGCATTATCGCGCCGCTGTAATATATATTTTCGCCCAGTTTCTGCCTTCTGTGCAGATGCCCGAGCGCGCAGTAATCGCAGTCGGGAAACAGTCCCAGGCCTACGGCACGGGCGCCGCCGAGATCGATCTCGCGTTCACTGTCGCCCGTCTTGCCGCCTGCGGCAAATATATGCGAAAGAAATACAGACGGCATCGCGCCCTGTTTGCCGCGCTCGCCGTAAGCTATCCACCTTGCCATCTTGTCGGCAAAGCTTTCGTCGCTCCTGCCCTCCCTGAAGCGCGCTTCGTTGGGGTAGGGCAGCATGTTTATATATACCTCTTCCCCCGCCGCGTTTCTGAACACCGCATAGCCGCCCTCCGAACGCACGGGATAGCACTTTCCGCGAGGCTTGCAGTCCAGCGGTTTCAGGTTGTTGCCGACCGTGTATATGTTCAGCTCCTCCGAGAGCGCCTGGGCGGCGGTTAGCCTTACGTAGTCGTCGTGGTTGCCGCTTATTATGAGCACTGCGCACCGCGAGGCAATGCGGCCGACCGAGGTATAGAATATTTCCTCCGCCTCTGCCGAAGGCGTGTAGGTATCGAACACATCCCCCGCTACGAGCAACAGATCGACCTGCTCCTCTGCGCAGATATCGGCTATCTCGGCAAGCACGTTCTTAAATTCATCTCCGCGGTCACGCCCCATAAGCTTTTTGCCGATGTGCCAGTCGGATGTGTGTGCGATCTTCATAAACAGCAGTCCGTCCCGTGCGCGCCTGTCCGCGTAAACGGTTGCATTTTGCGCGCTTTTGAGTTATACTTTTAACCGTAACGCCGACAGAGCGGCGTATTGTAATTATAGTCCTTTTGAATAAATAAATCAAGCGTTGAAACGGGTTTTTGGAAATGGCTTTTATATCGCTTTCTCCCGAGCTGAAGGCAAAGTCCTTTACGGGAGTGGAAAACAAATTCATAACTAAATATATGCCCGCACTGGACGGACTTACCGTAAAAGTTTATCTTTACGGGCTTTACCTGAGCCAGACTGCGGGCGATCTTTCATCCGCAGACCTGGCCGCGGCGCTCAAAGTTACCGAAGAGCAGGTTTCGGAGTGCTACGAATGCCTGGACGAATTCGAGCTGGTAAAGATCACTTCGCGCTCGCCGCTGGAGGTGGTCTATCTCGACGCGGAGAACATCTCGGGCGCGCCGAAAAAATATAAGCCGGAAAAGTACGCCGACTTCGCTCGCAGCGTCCAATCGATAATCAAGGGGCGCATGATCTCCACAAGCGAATACCGCGAATAC
This sequence comes from Candidatus Coproplasma avistercoris, assembly GCA_018711385.1. Classification (GTDB taxonomy): domain Bacteria; phylum Bacillota; class Clostridia; order Christensenellales; family Borkfalkiaceae; genus Coproplasma; species Coproplasma avistercoris. The sequence continues at coordinate 1,452 of DVIK01000066.1, read as the reverse complement.
TTCTATCTGATGGATGAATACGGATTCGAACAGAGCGCGCTCCTGATGATAGTAAACTACTGCGTGAACATGAAGGGCGACGACATCCGCATACAGTACATAAAGAAGGTCGCAAAGAGTTTTGCCGCCGAAGGCGCAGTGACGGCGAAGAAAGTTGACGAAAAACTTGCAAGTTTCACCACCGCCACCCCCGCCCTGCTGAAGATATTCTCCGCCGCGGGCATTTCGCGCAGGCCGGGCATAGACGACGAAAAACTGTACAAGAAATGGAGCTCGGAGCTCGGCTTTTCCGACGAAGCCATTGCAGTCTGCGCAAAACTCTTCAAGGCAAAAACGGTGGAACGGATAGACGGCGCGCTGGAAGAACTGTACGCAAACAAAAAGTTCGACGTGAAGGAGATAGAGTATTACAGCAAGGCAAGAAATTCCATTCATTCCGCAACGATAGAGATAGCAAAGTCACTCGGGCTGTATGTGCAGAACGCTGCGCCCTACATAGAAAATTATGTGGGTGTATGGTGCGATTACGGCTACGAACTGCCCACGCTTAAAAAACTTGCCGCATATTGCTTTCTTCACGGTAAAAAATCGTTCGAGGCGATGGACGGATTTATCGGGGAAATGTACGAAAAGGGCATCATAGACGATAAGTCGGTAAAGGCATACACCGATATGCTGAACGCCGAAGACGAGTTTATAAAAAAGGTGCTTGCGGCGTGCGGGCTTACCCGCAGGGCGGTGCCTTCGGACAAGTCGTTTGTCGGCCGCTGGCACGACTGGAACTTCTCCGACGCAATGATCCTCAAGGCCGCAGAATTTGCCGCAGGCAAGAACAACCCGCTCGCATACATGAACGGCGTGCTCTCCTCCTGGAAGCAGCAGGGGATATTTACGCCCGATGCGGCAGACGGCGGAAAACCGGCCCGTGCCTCCGCCGCACCCGCAGCGATCGACAGAGCAACGATCGAAAGGCACTATGCTAACCTGCGGCAGATAGCCGAGAACAGGGCCGAAAGCGCGCAGAAAAAGGCACTGGAAGACGGCCGATACGCAGCGCTCCACAGCGAAATACAATCGCTCGGGATACAGCTCGCCATTGCCGAGGCCCACGGCGATCCGAACGCCGAGCAGCTTGAACAAAGAATTGCCGAACGTGAGCGTACCGCCGACGAAAGGCTGAAAGAGCTCGGCATAGACAAAGACGATTTCACTCCCCGCTATCAGTGTAAAATATGCGGCGACACGGGCTACGACGCCAACGGCCTGCCCTGCACCTGCCTTAAAAAATTCATTGCCGAAAATTCATGAAAGACCACCAATAGCATGCGCGGGAACTTACTTCCCGCGCACTTTTCAGCCGCTATCGGCGGCCTGTCGGCAACGCGAAAAAACGGAGATACCAACACTTTGGTATCTCCTTGAATGGAGCTGCTAACCGGAGGTGTAAGGAGC
>DVIK01000065.1 GCA_018711385.1 Candidatus Coproplasma avistercoris | reverse complement strand
ACATATTTTTGACTATATTTTTACACGGTAAACAATACGTACGCATATGAAGATCTTATTATTCGGGGGTGCGTTCAACCCCGTACACAACGAACATGTCGCCATCCTGAAGGCGGCGCTGCAGAAGCTGGAGTGCGACAAAGTGATAATCATGCCCACAGCCGTCTCTCCGCACAAGGGCGGACTGATAAGCGCCCCTCCCGCCGACAGGCTGGAGATGTGCCGCATAGCGTTTGAAGGCCTCGGCGAGGTCTCCGACTTCGAAGTGAACAAGGGCGGAGCAAGCTATTCCTACATCACCTGCGACTATCTCCGTCACAAGTATCCCGACGCGGACATCTATTTTCTGATGGGCGCGGACATGCTCGCCTATTTTCCGCAGTGGGTATATCCCGAGTGCATACTAAAAATAGCCACTCCCGCCGTCTGCGCAAGGCACGGCAGCGCCGACGTCGCCGCCGCGTGCAGGCAGCTTAAAGAGCAGTTCGGCGTCGACGCCGTAACGATAGGTTATACGGGCTCTGCGGTCTCCTCCACGCGCGTCCGCGTGCGCGCTTCGCTCGGCGCCGACATTGCGCCGTATGTCCCTCCGGCAATCGCCGACTATATCGGAAAGCACGGACTTTACGTAATGCCCGAGCTTGTAAAGGCCCGGAAGCTCATGAGCGAAAAGCGCGCCGCGCACACCCTGCGCGTGGCGTTTATGGCGGCGGAAAACTGCCGCAGGCTGGGCATACCCGAAAAGAAGGCGGTCGTCACCGCCGCGCTGCACGATGCGGCAAAGAACTTAAAGCTCTCCGACAGGCTGCTAAAGGGCTTCGTCCCGCCGGAGGGCGTGCCCGAAAGCGTGATGCACCAATACAGCGGCGCCTACCTTGCCGAACACGTATTCGGCGTCACCGACGAGGACATGCTCAACGCCATACGCTATCACACCAGCGGCAGGCCGGGCATGTCGCCCCTCGAAAAGCTGATATTCCTCTGCGATATGCTCGAAGAGGGAAGGGATTTCGACGGCGCGGATGAGCTGCGCGCCGAATTTGCGCGGGACATCGATGCCTGCCTCGAACACGCCCTCGGCCGCGAGCTCGAATACCTGCGCGCGGAGGGCAAGGAGATATATCCGCTCACGCAGCAGGCTTACGACTATATCAGCGCCGTGCGGGCGGGCAAAAAGTAATACGGAGGTAATATGACAAGCAAGGAAAAAGCTCTCCTCATCTGCAAGCTGCTCTCCGAAAAGAAGGGCGAAAACATCGTGTATATCGACGTCGCTTCCAAAAGCTCGCTGTGCGACTACTTCGTCATAGCGGGCGGCAGGTCGTCCACGGCGGTAAAGGCGCTGTGCGAAAATCTGGAAGAGAAGCTGGAAAAAGAATACGGCGTTATGCCCGAGCGCAGGGACGGCGGCAGGGAAGGACGCTGGAACGTGCTCGACTACGGTGATGTGATAGTGCATGTGTTCAACGACGAAATGCGCGATTTTTATCATCTTGAAAGGCTGTGGGAAGACGGAGCAAATCTCGTACAGTATAAGGACTGACCCCTCTGAGGGGCCGGGACGGCAATAATCCCCTCCGCGGCGTGCCGCGGAGGGGTTCGTCATATTGCGCCAAAAACCGGCATAAAAATATATACTCACAATTTTTGCAACCGGGGGAGTATATATCATGTCGGAAAATTCAGACGGCATCGCCGAAAGGGCGGTGCGCGAGGCGGAATACATCGTAAGCACGGGCGCCACGGTGCGCGCCTGCGCCAATCACTTCGGCACCAGCAAGTCAAGCGTTCACAAGGACGTAGCCGAACGGCTGAAAGAAGTCGACGCCGAGCTGTACGCAAGTGTGCGCAAGGTGCTCGACAAAAACCTTTCCGAGCGCCATATCCGCGGCGGAATGGCTACGCGCAACAAGTATCTCCGCCGCAAAAAGTGCACCTGCGCCCGTTCATGCAACAATGGGGGATGCGGCTGCGGCGGGCACGCCCGCGGTTAAAAAATTCCGTTTCCCGCCCTGCCCGCGGCTTTGCCGCGGGCAGGGCGGGAATTTTAGCGTTGCAAACAGTTTGTAAACAAATTGTAAACAGAACGTAATATTTTTTTCGGCGGTAACATATCTTCCGTGCCATCGCTTTACGTTTGTTTATCGGGGCATTATAATTGAATCGTGTAATGACTTAAACGGGCGCCGTTGGCGCCAAACGGGGGTATGACTTGAAAAAATTCTGCCTTTTACTATTGCTTGCAGCGGCCGCACTGTGCGCAGCGTGCTTTACCGCATGTGCACGGGATCATGGCGGCGATGAAAGTGCTGTACAGGCTTCTCCGCACAGCCACAGGCTGTCCTATGTCTGCGCAGAGGAGCCCACATGTACCGGGTGCGGCACAGCGGGCTACAACAAATGCAAAGATTGCGGCAGACTGTTTTCCGCCGATACCGGCCTTGAAATTGAACAGCCGGAGACCATTCCGGCACTCGGACACAGCTATTCGCCGCTCTGCCGCCGCGTCGAGCCCACATGCACGGAAGACGGCACGGCGGCATATTACGGCTGCGAAAGGTGCGGCAAGTTGTTTTCCGCCGATACCGGCAAAGAGGTCACGGCAAGCTCGCTTGTGCTCCCTGCGACCGGCCATGTATGGCAGTTCAGCCGCGTGGTATCTCCCGCCACATGCACCGGCCCGGAGGTGGACGAGTATGTCTGCGGGCGCGATTCCGGACACAAAAAAACGGAGACTTTGGGCTATACGCTGAATCATTCATATGTCCAGGGCGCCTGTGTAATGTGTGGCAAGCCCGAGAGCGAGGGGCTTGAATATACATTGCAGGGCGACGGCTATGTAGTGAGCGGCATCGGCACCTGTACCGATGAAAGGCTGTCCATTCCCTATTCATATAACGGCAGGCCCGTGGTCGGCATAGCCGCCGGGGCTTTCCGCGGCAACGCTTCCATAATTTCGGTGACCTTGCCCGACACCGTCCGCACGATAGGGTACGGCGCCTTTACAGACTGCACTTCGCTTGCGGATATCGATTTCGGCGAGGGCCTTGTCGGAATCGACGCGGCTTTCAAAAATACTGCAATAACGCATGTAGAACTGCCCGACAGCCTCGCTATCGTAGAAGGGTTTTACGGTTGCGAAGGGCTTAAAAGCGTTAGCTTTGGTCGCAACGTTAAGGAAATCGGCCCGTCGGCTTTTCAATTTTGTAATTCGCTGGAAAATATTGATATCCCTTCGTCCGTTTACAAAGTGGGCAGCTTTGCTTTTGCTTACTGCGCCAACCTTAAAGAGGTGGATTTCGACGGCTCGGAAATTGTCGGGATTGAAAATTTTATGTTCATTGAATGTCCCTCGCTTGAAAGCGTCGACCTCAGCGGCACACATATAGAATATATAGGCATTTCGGCGTTCAGTAACTGTTCGTCGCTTTCGCGTGTGATTCTGCCCGATACGGTTGAAAGCGTTGATTTTGAGGCGTTTTATTGCTGTTCTTTGCTGAAAAGTATAGCGCTTCCCGCATCACTTCGCTATATATGTGCGGCTGCGTTCAGCGGCGCAGGCATCACTTCGGTAACTATTCCTGCCGCCGTTACGAGTATAAGTAATGGAGCGTTCATGCATTGCCCTGACCTCGTTGAACTTAATGTCGAAAGCGGCAACCTTGTATATCACAGCGAAGGTAACTGCCTTATAAATACCTCCGAAAGGATGATTGTACTCGGTTGCGAGGGCAGCGTCGTTCCCCGCGGCGAGAGCGTCGTCGGCATATATACGCGGGCATTTGACGGGATTTCGAATCTGACGGAGCTGTATATCTCAGAGTACATGACCGATATAGACGTCTTTGCGTTCATAAATTGCGGAAATATCAGAAAGATAGAGGTGGCAGAGGAAAACCCCGTGTATTTTTCAATAAGCAACATGCTCGTAGAAAGGAAGAGTAAATCGGTGATACGCGCCTGCGCAAACAGCGTAATACCCTCCGACGGCAGCGTGCTGAGTCTTGAAAACGGTGCGTTTACCGGTTGCGCGGTAAAGAATGTATATATACCTGCGTGTGTAAAGTCGATAGGCCGAAGCTGCTTCATCGGTTGCACCCGGATAGAGAGCATAACCGTCGAAGAGGGTAACGAAAATTATTACAGCGCGGGCAACTGCCTTATATCGAGGGGCAATTCAGACGGCAAAACCAAGCTCATTATTGGCTGCAACAACAGCTCTGTCGCCGAGGGCGTAGAAGTGATTTACCGCCATGCCTTTGCAGGTTGCACTTTTAGCAGTATAACGATAGCGTCCACGGTCAGGGAGATAGAGAATACAGCGTTTGAAGATTGCACGCAGCTCACCGAAATAATCTTCGAAGGCACTGCCGAAGAGTGGAACGCCATCGAAAAGGGCGATAACTGGGACAGGAATACGGGCGACTATGTGGTGCGCTGCACAGACGGCGTGGTCGAAAAGGCGACCTGAAGCGCAATCACTCGGTTGATTATCATAAGCCACGCCCCGCCCGCGGCAAAGCTGCAGGCGGGGTTTTAATGCGTACGGAACAAGGGAGTGCTTACACAAAATTTTAACATAAAACCTGCCGCTATAAATTGAAATATTCCCGCCGTTGTGCTATAATGCACAATGAAAAGATATAAAATGCCGCCGTATGCCCGCAGCGCGGGCAGATGCGGGCGGGATGGCAGGTACTATGGCTAAACTTATGGGTATAGACGTCGGCTCCACTACCGTAAAGGTAACGGTGGTGGAGCAGGACGGGACCGTTCTTTACAGATCGTACGAAAGGCATTACGCGCAGGTGCGCGAGACCGTGCTGAGCGAACTTGAAAAAATACGCGCGCAGTTCGGGGGCGAGTTCTGCGCCTCCGTCACGGGCAGCGCGGGGCTGGGGCTCTCTCAGCGCAGCGGCATAAACTTCGTCCAGGAAGTGCAGGCGGCGTTCGTCGCCATACGCCGTTACTATCCCGACGCCGACGCAGCGATAGAGCTGGGCGGCGAGGACGCCAAGATAATTTTCATAACCGGCGGGACCGAACAGCGCATGAACGGCAGCTGTGCGGGCGGCACGGGTGCATTCATCGACCAGATGGCTACCCTTCTGAACATCACCGTGACCGAGATGGACGACTACGCCCTACGCGCCGAAAAGCTCTATCCGATAGCTTCGCGCTGCGGCGTGTTCGCAAAGTCGGATATCCAGCCGCTCATAAACCAGGGCGCCCGCAAGGAGGATATCTCGGCCTCCATCTTCCAGGCCGTCGTCGACCAGACGGTGTCCGGCCTCGCGCAGGGCAGGCGCATAAAGGGCAAGGTGCTCTTTCTGGGCGGCCCGCTCTACTTTTTGAAGGGTCTGCGCCGCGCGTTCACGCGCACGCTTAAGCTCTCCGACGAAAACGCCGTGTTCCCCGAAGACGCCCCCTGCTTCATGTCGATAGGAGCGGCGCTCCATTCCGCGGGCGTCAAGCCCATGGGCATAGACGAGATAATAAGCCGCATCGAACACGCCGAGGGCACCGACGAGGTGATAACGGGCGAACCGCTGTTCAGGGACAAGGAGGAGTACTCCGAATTCGTAAAGCGTCACCGCGCCACCGACCTCACCTTTGCCGACATCGCCACCTACACGGGCGACGCCTACCTCGGCATAGACAGCGGCTCCACGACCACAAAACTCATCCTCATAACCCCCGACTGCCGCATACTCTATTCGCACTACCAGTCCAACAACGGACAGCCCGTCGACATAATCGTGGACAAGCTCAAAGAGATCTATGAACTTTCCGAAGGCAGGATAACCATAAGGGGCAGCGCGGTCACGGGCTACGGCGAAGACCTGATAAAGGCGGCGATAAAGGCCGACTTCGGCATAGTCGAAACGGTCGCCCACTTCAAGGCGGCGCTGCACTTCAACCCCGACGTCGACTTTATAATCGATATCGGCGGGCAGGACATAAAGTGCTTCAAAATAAAGAACCGCGCCATCGATTCGATAATGCTCAACGAGGCGTGCTCCTCGGGCTGCGGTTCGTTCATCCAGACCTTCGCGCGCGCCATGGGCATGGAGATAGACAAGTTCTCGCAGCTCGGGCTGTTCGCGCCCCATCCCGTGGAGCTCGGCTCGCGCTGCACGGTGTTCATGAACAGCGCCGTAAAGCAGGCGCAGAAGGAGGGCAGCTCGGTAGAGGACATCTCGGCGGGCCTCTCCATCTCGATAGTCAAAAACGCCATATACAAGGTAATCCGCGCGGCTAGCGCGGACGAGCTGGGCGAAAACATAGTGGTGCAGGGCGGCACCTTTCTTAACGACGCCGTATTGCGCGCCTTTGAAAGGGAGACCGGCAAGCAGGTCATCCGCCCCGGCATAGCAGGGCTGATGGGCGCGTTCGGCGCGGCGCTCTACGCCAAAGAAATGAGCGGCGGCAAGTCCTCCACGCTGGGCAAGGGCGAACTCGAAGGCTTCTCCTACAAGTCAAACGCCATCGTCTGCCGCGGCTGCACTTCAAAGTGCAACGTAAACATCGTCACCTTTGCCGACCACTCCCGCTACATATCCGGCAACAAGTGCGAAAGGGGCGCGGGACTCAAGCCCGCGTCGGAGGCGCTCGACATCTACGCCTACAAGCAAAAGCGCCTGCCGCAGTGCATCAAGGGCACGCCCGGCAAGGTTAAGGTGGGGCTTCCGCTGCAGCTGGGCATGTACGAACAGCTGCCCATATGGGCGGGCTTCTTCGAGAGCCTCGGCTTCGAGGTGGTGCTCTCCGACCAGTCCTCGCGCGAGCTGTATTTCCGCGGCCAGCATACCGTCGCGTCCGATACGGCGTGCTATCCCGCAAAGCTCATGCACGGCCATATCGAAAGCCTGCTCGACAAGGGTGTGGACTTCATATTCCTGCCCTGCGAGAGCTATAACCTCGACGAGCACGACTCGGTAAATCACTACAACTGCCCCATAGTGGCGTACTACTCCGAGCTGCTCAAAGCCAACAACGAGCGCCTGAACGGCGACAACTTCATAATGCCCTACATCGACCTCAACATGTGGGACAACACCGTAAAAAAGCTGTGCGACGCCCTTAAAAAGTATAAGGTAAGGCGCAGGGCGGCTGACGCCGCGCTCAAAGAGGGTTTTGCCCGCTTCGCAAAGTACCATGCCGACGTCCGCGCGAAGGGCGCGGAGATAATTAAGGCGGCGCGCGGAAACGGCAAGCAGATAATAGTGCTCGCGGGCAGGCCCTATCACGTGGATAACGAAATAAACCACGGCATAAACAAGCTGCTCACGTCGCTCGGGCTTGCGGTGCTCTCCGAAGACGCGGTGTTCGACGAAGCCGACCTCGTAAATGTCAACGTGCTCAACCAGTGGACTTACCACGCAAGGCTGTACCGTGCGGCGGAATTTGCCTGCCGCAACGACGATATCAACCTCGTGCAGCTCGTGTCGTTCGGCTGCGGCCTCGACGCCATCACCACCGACGAGGTACGCTCGATAATGGAAAAGAACGGCAAACTGTACACCCAGATAAAGATAGACGAAATAAACAACCTCGGCGTAGTCAAGATACGCTTGCGCAGCATGCTTGCCGCCATAGAGGAAGGTAAAAAACGCGCAGAACGGCTATGAAAGAGAATAAGCAGACAAAAAACGTAAAGGACTACACCAACGGCTACCCGCGCTGGCAGCCGTGGATGAAGGAAAGTTACAAGATACTCATCCCCGACATGCTGCCCTGGCATTTCGCCATAATCGAGCGGCTGCTCCGCGGCGAGGGCTACGACGTCGAAGTGCTCAAAAACGACAGCCGCGCCGTAATAGACGAGGGGCTCAAACACGTCCACAACGACACGTGCTATCCATGCCTGTGCACGGTGGGCCAGTATATCGACGCGCTCAAGAGCGGAAAGTACGACGTCGATCACGTCGCCGTGCTCATGAGCCAGTCGGGCGGCGGATGCAGGGCGTCCAACTATATCCCGCTCATACGCAAAGCGCTCAGCGCCGAATTTCCGCAGGTGCCCGTGCTCTCGCTCAACTTTTCGGGACTGGAAAAGGATTCCTCGTTTCCCGTCGGCGCAAAGCTGATGCTCAAGCTGGTGTTCGCCATATTCTACGGCGACGCCATAATGTGGTGCTATAACCAGACCAAGCCCTACGAGGCGGAAGAGGGCGAGACAGACCGCGTGCGCGACGGCGCCATGGATCTCGTGACGCTGCGTTTCGAACGCGGCGGCTGGACGCGCTATAAAAAGATAATCAAAAAGATAGTCGCCATGTTCGCCGCGGTAAAGCGCCGCAACGTAAAAAAGGTCAGGGTGGGTATCGTCGGCGAGATATACGTCAAGTACTCCTCGCTCGGCAACAACCACCTCGAACAGTTCCTCATGTCGGAGGACTGCGAACCTGTGGTGCCGGTGCTCATGGACTATGTGCTCTACTGCGTGGTGAACAATATCAACGACGGCAGGCTCTACGGCAAAAAGAGCCTGTTCATAACGGTGAACAGGCTGTTATACGCCGTGCTGCACCGCATGCAGAAAAATATCATAAAGATCTTCCGCAAAGACGGCACCTTCGAACCTATCCATGACTTCGAACACCTCCGCAAGTGCGCCGACAAGGTACTCAACCAGGGCGTTAAGATGGGCGAAGGCTGGCTTATACCGGCCGAAATGGCGGCGCTCGCCGAAACGGGCACCGAAAACATTGTGTGCGCCCAGCCCTTCGGCTGCCTGCCCAACCACATTGCAGGCAAAGGCGCCATACGCACGCTTAAAAACATGTATAAGGACGAAAACATAGTGGCGGTGGACTACGACCCTTCGGCAACCAGGGTCAATCAGGAAAACCGCATCAAGCTCATGCTCGCCACCGCAAGGGAAAATCTTGCGCGCGGAAACGGGGAGAATAAAGTTGAATAGTTGCGGCATATATGCCGCTCAATCTGCATATGTAAATAAGAACACGGCTTTTCAAGCCGTGTTCTTGCTTGCATGCGCTCATGTGCGCCCATTATTTTTTTCTGTAACCGCACTTGGGGCATACTCCGTTTTCGTCCATTGCAACGCCGCACAGCGGGCAGCGGTCCATCGTGCCTTCGGCTTTGAAATCCTGAGTGGCGGCGTTGTCGCCGCTGGTAAAAGTCAGCTTTACGATGTTCAGTTTGTCTTTGAGCAGGGCGTAAGCTATCTTTATCATGCCTTCAACCGTCAGCGTCTCCTTGGTCACCACAAGCCTGCATTCGGGGTATGCGGTGGCAAGTTCGCACCTGAACGGTTCGCCCGTCAAAGTATTCTGCGGCGCGCCGTCCCTTATCCCCTGCTGTTCGTATACGGCAAGAATTGCGGGCAGCAACGGGTCGTCTTCCCTTAAGATCAGCGCGTGGTCGAAATTCTTCAATACGTTCCACGCGGTCTTCTTTATTTCGTTGCAGGGGAACACCATGTTCACGCCCTCGTTTATGCTGTCCTCCACCTCGATGGTGAGCACGCCCGTGTGTCCGTGCAGGTATTGCGCCTCGCCTCTGAATTTGTAAAACCTGTGCGCGTATTGCAGCGCTATCTGCGTTGTACTTCTCATAAGACCTCCGTTTTCAAAATTATTTCGCCTGACATAAACGGAGTATGTGCAATTTTGCATTGAAGTATGCCGCACCGCGTTAATCCGGCAATATGCGGAAGTTATATAATAAAATAAGGTGGATGGCATGGACTGCCGTTTCTGCCCTGCGGGCGGACCCTCGACAGGGCTTGTCGGCTATCGCCGCCAAAGCTCGCCATGCGGGCTCTTGAAACACCCTCTTCCGCACAAACGCAAAAGGCACCGACGAAAGTCAGTGCCTTTTGCGTGGTGGGAGGGGGTGGATTCGAACCACCGAAGTCGGAGACGTCAGATTTACAGTCTGATGCATTTGGCCACTCTGCAACCCGCCCGTATTAAATT
>DVIK01000064.1 GCA_018711385.1 Candidatus Coproplasma avistercoris | reverse complement strand
CCCGAACCAAGCGCGCTACCATCTGCGCTACGCCTCGTACCCGCCTATTATAGTATTTTTTCTTCCGTCAGTCAATCAAAAAAGCATTTGCAATCGCAACAAATTATTTCGTTTCTGCGCGTATTGCCGGTCACTCATTCCGCGTTACGGCTGCAAACCGCAAAAATTCAACCGTTTCGGCGCAAAATACGGCGTTTTTTGCGATTATCCACACTGGCTTATAAAATATGTTAATATAGTTGCAATACGCGTTAAGGTGTGATATAATATATTTGCTTTGATTAAATTTAAGTTCATGGAGGAAAGTGTATGAACAAAAGCGAATTCGTGGCAAAGCTCGCCGAAGATACCGGGCTGAAAAAGGGCGATGCCGAAAAATTTCTCGATGCATTCGTTGCCAACGTTAAGGCGATAATCGCCGACGGCGACAAGCTCCAGCTCGTGGGCTTCGGTACTTTCGAAGCGAAAGAGCGCGGCGAAAGGACGGGCAAGAACCCTCTCACGGGCGAAACGATCACCATCGCTGCATGCAAAGTGCCTTCGTTCAAACCCGGCAAGGGCTTCAAGGACGAGCTCAATAAGTAATCGCGAAATTTATATCCGCCGGTGCAAGCCGGCGGATTTTTTACTTTTTAAGCGCAGCAACAACGGCGTCTGCAGTATCTTCGAGCTGTGCGCCGTCGCAGTCGATGATTATATCGGCATACTTTTCGTACAGGGGGGCGCGTTCCGAAAGCAGTTCGCCCAGTGATTCGCCTTTCTTTTTCATCACGACGCCGCGCGCGAATATATCTTCGCCGCGCAGCCGCTTTTCAAGTTCCTCTTCGCCCGCGCGCAAATATACCACTCTGCCCAGCGCCTTTAAGTTTTTCATCGCCTTTTCACCGTATATAACGCTGCCGCCTGTGGCGATCACGCACCTGTCGGCTGCAAGTTCGTTGTTTACGCGCTCTTCTGCGTCGATGAAGCCCTCGGCGCCGCGCTCTTTCAGAATATCGCACAGCAGCTTTCCCTCGCGCTTCTGTAGCAGCAGGTCGGTATCGATAAAGCCGTACCCGAGCTTTTTTGCTATCAGCACGCCCGCCGTGCTCTTTCCCGAGGCGGGCATGCCTATAAGTATAACGTTCTCCATGCCGAAATTATATCGCAACGCGCCGAGCAAAGTCAAATGCATTAGCACAAAATTGTATCCCCGCGTTGTAAATGCCGTTTCAGGGTTTATAAATAACCGCAGGCCGCCGCAGGCGGCCGTTCAGGAGGTTCTATATGAGAAAAAATTTTGGCGCAAAGACCTATATGTACCCGATGCCCGTGCTTATAATAGGCACCTACGGCAAGGACGGCACCCCGGACGCGATGAATGCGGCGTGGGGCGGCATAAGCGATACAGATCAGATAATGCTCAGCCTCGACAGGTCGCATAAAACTTTTGCAAATATCCTCGAACGAGGAGCATTCACCGTGAGCATGGCCGATGCGGAGCACGTGACGGAGTGCGACTATGTCGGAGTGGTCTCGGCAAACAATGTTCCCGACAAATTCGCGCGAGCGGGGTTCCACGCCGTCAAGAGTTCGTTTGTGGACGCTCCTATAATTGAGGAGCTGCCGATGACCCTCGAGTGCAAGCTCTTAAAGGAAGAGGACGGGCTAGTGTTCGGCCGGATCGTAAATGTATCCGCCGACGAAAAAATACTCGGATCTAACGGCAAAATAGATCCTTCAAAATTCTCACCGATAACATTCGATTCTGTCAATAATGCCTACATAAAACTCGGCGATGTGTGCGGCAAGGCTTTCTCTGACGGGCTGAAATTAAAGTAAAACGATAAAAATCAAGTACTATGTATGGCATAAATTCCGTAAAAATAGCAAATTCAGGCTATATTTTTACGGAATTTTTTGTTTGGCGTATGCAGCAAAGTCGTGCAAGATTTGCGCGAATTTATGTGCGCGCGGCGACATAAAATAGTTGCGTGAAAAAGGGGCGGAAAAAGATATTAGTACTATCGGCGGTGATTATTGTTGCGGCCGCTGCAATATTTGTGCGCAATGTCCTGACGGCCGTAAGCGGTGCGCGGGAAGCCGCGGTGCGCTCCGCGTGCGGAGATGCGGTCACGCGTGCGGTGAGCGACGGCATTGAAGGGGTGACGGCCGAAGCGGCGTCGGGCGACAAACTCGTTCTGGCATCGCTCTCTGCAAATATTTCCTGCCTTGCCGCCGACTATTTTATGGCAGCGGCAAGAAGAGGTACGCATGTACGTCTGGGCGCATTCACCGGGATCAAAGCGCTTTCGCTCGCCGGTCCCGCAATAGGGCTTGCTCTGTCCGGAGACTGCGAAGTCTCGTGCTCGCTGGAGTGGAGGCGCAGGTATTCCTGCAACATGCTGTATGCCGAAGTTTGCTGCCGCGTCTATCCGGGCGGTCTGTCATCTGCGTCTGTCTTGCTGAACTACTCAATACCCGTTCTGGCACAGAATTTGCAATAGTTTTGCATAATTATGTCATGCATAGTACTGTTTATTACTGTCATTTTTATAATTTATATTAAAAACTGCTCTCCGCCATGAATGCTGCGGAGAGCAGTTTTCCTGTTTTATTGAGTGTTGCGGTTTACCTGAGCTTTACGCCGAGTCTGAATTTCAGATTGGAAAGTATCTTTTTTATGAATCCGTCTATCTTTTCTCCTGTGAACGCCTCATCTTTTGGCGTGAACGTCAGGGTGAACGCCATGCTCTTTTTTCCGCTCTCTATCTGGTTACCCGAGTAGATGTCGAAGAGTTTTACGTCGCTCACATATCTGCATGCGCCTTTGATCTCTTTTTCGATGGCGCCACAGGTTACGTCTGCGTCGGCGATCAGCGCAAGGTCGCGTTGTACCTCTGCAAATTTCGGCATTGGTGTATACCTGAAGGGCTTTGCGTGCTTTTTGAGCAGTTCGTAATCGAATTCGGCGAGCACCATCGGGCGTTCGGCGGCTATCTCTTCGAGCACTGCGGGGTCGAGGCACCCGATATAGCCCACTTTTTCGCCGTCGCATACTATCTCTGCCGTCTTGCCGGGGTGGAGGAACGGGCGCACGGCGGGCACATATTCGAACTTCGTGTTCAGTCCGTCGGCTATATTTTCGCATATTCCTTTAAGCGCAAAGAAGTCGTCGCTGCCCCACGTTCCCATAACAAGGTGCAGCCTCTCGTCGGGAAAGTTTTCGAGCGGAAGTTTCTCTGCGATATATACCTTTGCAAGTTCGAACGCCGCGCCCTCGAAGTTGCCGCGCTTTAAGTTTCTAAGCATCACGTTGACCATCGAGGGGGCGAGGAACGTGCGCATGACGGAGAGCTCTTCGCTTATCGGGTTGAGCACCCTGATATACTGCCTTTCGGGCGCGCCTTCGGGTATGTGCAGCATGTCGAGATCTCTTTCCGAATAGAACGAGTAGCACGAAACTTCGTAGAGCCCCTCTTCCACGAGCAGCGCTTTCAGTCTGTTTACCGCACGCTGACTCTCGCTGTATCCGCCGTTCGTGATGGTGCCCGTGGGCATGAACGTGCTCCCGATATGGTCGTAGCCGTACATCCTTATTATCTCTTCGGCGATGTCGGGGTAGGCGAACAGGTCGTCGCGGTAGCGGGGGAGGGTGAGTTCGAGCATGCCGTCCCTGCTCTCCACGCCGAAATTCAGCCGCCTTAGAATGTCTTTCATGGTGCTTACGGGCACCTCTATGCCGAGCAGCGCGTCTATCTTTTCCGGACTCACCGTCATATGTTTTTCAGTGGTGTCGGAGTAGGGCGTCTTGACGTCGCAGCACGCGTCGGTAACGGTGCCGCACCCGAGGGCGTCAATCAGGTGAAGGGCGCGCTTTGCGGCGCGTTCGGTGGTGTATTCGTTGGTGCCCTTTTCGAATATCGCAGAGGAATCGGAGTGCTGGCCGAGCGAGCGCGAAGTCTTTCTCACGCTGTCGCGCGCGAATTTTGCCGCCTCGAACAGTACCTCCTTTGTGGTGTCCTTTATTTCCGTATTCAGCCCGCCCATGATGCCTGCGAGCGCCGCGGGCCTGCTGCCGTCGCATATCACGAGGTTGTCGTGGGTGAGCGTAAATGTCTTTTCGTCGAGCGTGGTTATCTTTTCGCCGTCCTCTGCCCGTCTTACGACTATCTCGCTGCCCTCGATGGTGTCGAGGTCGAACGCGTGCATGGGCTGGCCCATCTCTAAAAGCACGAAGTTGGTGATGTCGACCACGTTGTTTATGGACCGCAGTCCGCACAGTGCCAGCCTGCGCCTCATCCACATGGGGGAGGGCGCTATCTTTATGTCCTTTACGTAGTGAGCTATATACCGCGGGCACAGCTCGGGCGCGGTGACCGTCACCTTTATCTTTCTGTCGCTCTTTACCGTCCTGAAACTGTAATCGGGTTCTTTGAGCGGCTTTCCGAGCACGGCGGCCACCTCGCGCGCGATACCCAGAATGCTCTGGCAGTCGGGGCGGTTGGCGGTGACGCTTATGTCGAAGATGTAGTCGTCCAGCCCGAGCAGCGGCTTTACGTCCTCGCCGTTACTGCAGGAGGGGGGCAGTACGAGCAAACCGTTGTAGTCTGCGCCTTCGAACATGTCGCCGCTCACGCCCAGCTCGGCGCCCGAACAGAGCATGCCCTCGGAGAGCATTCCGCGCAGCTTGCCCTTCTTTATGGTCATCACGCCCTCTATCGTAACGTGGTCCTTTGCGGTGGCGTAGACTGTCGCGCCCTCGAGCGCCACGGGCGCCTTTATGCCCTTTTCAACATTGTCTGCGCCGCAGCATATCTGAAACACGCCCCTGTCGCCGCAGTCAACTTTGCACACATGCAGGTGCGTGCCCTCTATCGGTTCGCATTCCGTGACTTCGCCGACGCATACGCCGGAGATGTCCCTGCCGACGTCTATGAGTTCTTCCACTTCGAACCCGCAGGAAAAGAGCTTTTCTTCCAGCTCCTGCGCGCTCACGTCTATATCCACATAGTCTTTAAGCCAGCTTAAAGGTGCTTTCATAACGCCTCCTCATGCCCTGAATTGTTTCGAGAAGCACACGTCGCCCTCGAACAGCAGTTTCATGTTGTTTATGCCGTATTTGAGCATGGCTATGCGCTCTATGCCCATGCCGAACGCAAAGCCGGTGTATTCGTCGGGATCGATGCCGCAGTTTTTCAGCACCGCCCTGTTTACCATGCCCGCGCCGAGCACCTCTATCCAGCCCGTGCCCTTGCACAGTTTGCAGCCCTTGCCGCCGCATTCGAAGCAGCTCACGTCCACCTCGACCGAAGGTTCGGTGAAGGGGAAGTAGGAGGGGCGCAGCCTCGTCTTCACATTGCCGCCGAACACCTTTTTGGCAAACTCGTCCAGCATGCCTTTAAGGTCGCACAGCGTAATGCCTCTGTCCACGACAAGCCCTTCCATCTGCGAGAACATGGGGGAATGGGTGGCGTCGTCGTCCGGGCGGTACACCTTCCCGGGCGAAAGTATCTTTATGGGCGGCTGCTTGCTCTCCATCACGTGCACCTGCCCCGCCGAGGTCTGCGTGCGCAGCAGGAAGTCCGCGCCCAGGTAAAAGGTGTCCTGCATGTCGCGCGCGGGGTGGTCCTTGGGCGTGTTGAGCGCGGTGAAGTTGTAGTAGTCGGTCTCTATCTCGCGCCCCTCGTAAATCTCAAATCCCATGCCTGCAAATACGGAGACGAGCTCGTCTATTATCAGCGTGTCGGGGTGGTAGGCGCCCTTTTTCCGCTGCCTGCCGGGCAGGGTGACGTCTATGCGCTCGCGCTCGTAGCGCGCCTGCATCTCCTTCGATCTCAGCTTTGCCTCCGCCGCGGCGAACAGCTCTTCCGCTCGTTCGCGCAGCCCGTTCACCGCCTTGCCGAAGGCGGGGCGCATGTCGGGCGCCACGTCTTTGAGCGACTTCATCAGCGAGGGTATCTTTCCGCCCTTGCCCAGATATCCCATCCTGACGGCGCGCAGGCTCTCGGAAGTGTCCGCAGCCTCTGTCGCAAGTTCGATCTCCTTTTCAATGCCGGCCAGATCCGGCGTCTTTTCCTCCATAAACAGCTCCTTGAATAAAAAATAAGGCCCCGTGCAAAGCACAGGGCGAAAAATTTCCGCGGTACCACCTGATTTCGCGGCGCTCGGCCGCCTTATTTAAGTTCGCTTACGCGGAACGCACGGGGCGGACTACTGCTGTTTCGCCCGTCCGGCTCGCGGGTGAATACCGCACGTCTCCCGTAAAGGATCTTTCAGCCTGCGGATCCTTCTCTCTTTAAGGGAGGGGTATGCGTCTGTCCCGGTCAACGCCTTTGAATGCAGTAAAACTGCACTTTTTCTTATTATATATTTGCTCCGCGGCTTTGTCAAATGTTTGAACGCCGCGGTGCGCTTTTACCTGTAAATGTTGCCGCCGCGGCAGTCCATCGCCACCACCGCCGGGAAATCTTCCACTTCCAGCCTGTAAACGGCCTCGGACAGAAGGTCTTCAAAGGCAATGCACTCGCTGCTCTTTATCGCGTTGCCGTACAGCGCGCCCGCGCCGCCTATCGCCGCAAAATACACGGCGGTGTTGCGCTCCAGCGCCTTGGCGACCTCGCGGCACATCTCGCCCTTGCCTATCATCCCGCCGAGGCCCATGTCGAGAAGCGCGGGGGCAAAACTGTCCATGCGCGCGGAGGTGGTGGGGCCGCAGCTGCCCGAGGCCATGCCGGGCTTTGCGGGGCAGGGGCCTGCATAGTAGATGATCGCGTCTTTGAGTTCGAAGGGCAGCTCTTTGCCTTCCGCGATGTACTCCGCGATGCGCTTGTGCGCGCAGTCGCGCGCGGTGAGGATGGTCCCCGATATCAGCACGCTGTCGCCCGCGCGCAGCTGCATTGCCTGCTGTTTTGTAAGGGGGAGGGTGAGCTTTTTCATATCTCCTCCTTTACGCAGCGCACGCAGTGGCACTGTATGTTCACCGCAACGGGCAGCCCCGCGATGTGCGTGGGCGCCCATTCACAGCTTACGCCCAGGGCGGTCACCTTGCCGTGAAAGCCCTGGCAGCCTATGTTCAGTTCGTTTATCCTTTCAAGCGCGCGCTCCTCTATCCCGGCGATGTCCGCCCGTCCGCTGCGGGTGCCTATGTCGCGGGTGAGCGCTTTTTTTGCAAGAAAAGCGCAGCCGTCGAACGTGCCGCCTATGCCCACGCCCACATACACGGGCGGGCAGGGACGGGAGCCTGCGCTCTTCACGGTGTTCACGATGGCGTCGATTATGCCCTCGGTGCCCTGCGCGGGTTTGAGCATGTACAGCGCCGACATGTTCTCGCTGCCGAATCCCTTGGGCATGAAGGTGAGTTTCACCCTGTCGCCCGCGACTATCTCGGTATGTATCGCCGCGGGGGTGTTGTCCGCCGTGTTTTTGCGCGTGATCGGGTCGCATACCGACTTTCTGAAATACCCGTCGCTGTACGCCCTGCGCACGCCGCTGTTCACCGCCTCGGGCAGCGGGGCGCCTTCGAAGAACACCTCGTTGCCTATTTCGAGCAGTACGACGGCCATGCCCGTGTCCTGGCAGACGGGCATAACCTTTTCGCGCGCTATGTTGCTGTTCTCGATCAGTTTTCCCAGCGCAAATTTTGCTGCGCCTTCGTCCTCCGCGGCGTACGCTTTATCCAGCGCGCTGCGGCAGGAGGCGGTGAGGCTGACCCCCGCCCTGAGTGCCGCCCTGTATACGGCCTCTTCAACTGTACTTGTGTCGATAGTTCTCATAAGTGTGACCTTTCGCGTTTATTTTAATACTTTTTGCGGGAAAAGTAAAACAAATAATTTACTTAAATGCCCGATTATTGTATAATCGTATCATGGAAAGAAAATTCACGGGGGCGGAATACGGCGGCATAACTTTCAGCGGCGCCGTCATAGTGTACGCCGCGCTCAGCCGGATTTTTGCCGTGATATGTAGTTTCACGGGTTTTTCGGATAACGGGGGCGACGTCTATATCTACCTGAATTATCTCGTCTCGCCCGTCGCCATAACCATAGCGCTGGCTGCCCTTACAAGGTTTGCGCGCCGTCCGCTTGCGGGCATGCTGCCCGTCAGGATGTCGCCGCCCGGCGCCGCAAAGTGGTGTGCGGTCGCCGTGCTGCTGGCGTTCGGGCTGCTGTTTTCGCTCAGCTGGCTGAACATCGGCTTCGAAAGGCTGCTGCGGCTTATCGGGTACGACGCCGCGCCCTCGTATTTTCCCGACCTCTCGGGCGGAAGGGTGGCGCTCGCGCTGTTCGTGATGGCGCTGCTGCCCGCCCTGTTCGAGGAGGCGCTCTTCCGCGGCGTGCTGCTGCAGAGCATAAAAGAGGAGACGGGGCATCTCAATGCCGTGCTGCTGTGCGGAATGTGCTTCGCGCTGTTCCACGCCAGCGCGCTGCAGACGATATATCAGTTTGTGTGCGGGTGCGCGTTCGCCCTGCTTGCCATAAGGTCGCGCTCGGTGCTTCCCGGCATGCTGGCGCACTTTCTGAACAATGCAACGATAATAATACTGCAGGCCTGCGGGCTGGATACTTCGGGTTCGCTGTTCGACTGGACGCCCCTGTGGGCGGCGGTGCTCGTCACCGTGCTCTCGGCGCTTTCGCTTGCGGGCGCGGTCGCGGTCATGGCCGCGGACAAAACTCCGCTCGAAAAGCCCGTAAAGGGCGGGGTGTTTGCCTTCTTCATCGCCGCGGCGGCTGGCATAGTCGTGCTCGCGGTGCTGTGGGTGGCGGGATTTTTCGGCTGACGGGTCGGAGGTCTTATGCAGAGGATAGATATTGTCTGCGTCGGCAAGATAAAGGAGGGTTTCTACCGCGAGGCGGTGGCGGAGTACGCCAAAAGGCTGTCGCGCTTTGTAAGCCTGAGTATACGCGAGCTTCCCGAGGGGAGGAACATCGAGGAGGAGGCGGAAGGGATATTGCGCGCCTGCCGCGGCTATGTCATAGCGCTGTGCATAGAGGGCGGAAAGCTCTCCAGCGAGGGGCTGGCAGCCGAGCTTAAACGGCTGTACGACCGCGGCACTGAGGTCACATTCGTCATCGGCTCCTCCTGCGGACTCTCGCAGAGGGTGAAGGACAGGGCAGATCTCAGGCTGTCGTTCTCCGACATGACCTTCCCGCACCAGTTGATGCGCGTCGTTCTGTGCGAACAGATCTACCGCGCGTACATGATAAATTCGGGCAGCGAATACCACAAGTGACTGCCGCCGCGCCGCGGCATAAGCGGGCGCGCGCGGGAATAAGTTAGTTGTGTGATATACGAAGATATCGGCAATTTCTACAATGCTTACCGCGGCAAAAAATGCATTATCGGCCGCTCCGTCCTCGGGCGGGACATCTTCGCCGTGCACATCGGCGACCAGTCGGGGAGGCAGCTTATCGCCGCCTACGCCGTGCACGGCAGGGAGTGGATAACCGCCCGCCTTGCGCTCCGCCACATACGCGAAGGACTGGGCGCGGGCTGGGGAGGATGGATTATACCGCTCGTCAATCCCGACGGAGCCGCGATATCGCAGTCGGAGAGTCCGCTGTGGAAGGCCAACGGCAGGGGAGTGGACATAAACTGCAATTTCGACGCGGAGTGGGGCACGGGCAGGCTGAACACCTCCGTACCGGGGAGCGAGAACTGCGTCGGCGATTACCCCTTTTCCGAACCGGAGAGCAGGGCGCTGCGCGATTTTACCCTGCGCGTGCGGCCGCAGGCGGCGTTTGCGTTCCACACCAAGGGCGAGGAGATCTACTGGGAATTTTGCGGCAGGGGCGACAGCGCCGGCGCAGAGATACTCTCGCAAGCCACGGGCTATAAGGCGAGGCTGATTTCGGGCAGCGCGGGCGGATACAAGGACTGGTGCCTGCTCGAAGGCATCCCCGCGTATACGATAGAATGCGGCAGCGACAGGCTTGAACACCCCGTAAAGCGGCTGCCGGCGCTTAAAAAATGTTATAAGGTTCTGAAAATATTTACATTGAGATGGAAGTTAAATTCATGAAGAGCGCGCTCAGGTGCGCGCGCAAGGCGTACGAAGAGGGCGAGGTGCCCATAGGCGCCGTCGTGGTGTGCGACGGCAGGATAGTGGGCAGGGGGCACAACCGCCGCACGGGCAGGCAGATAGCCACCGCCCATGCGGAGATAGAGGCCATAGAAAAGGCGTGCAGAAAGCTGAAGAGCTGGCGCCTGCCCGAATGCGAGATATACGTCACGCTCGAGCCCTGCCCGATGTGCATGGGCGCCATACTCAACGCGCGCATAAAGAAGGTCTACTTCGGTGCATACGAGGCCAAGGGCCGTTCGCTCACCGATGTAATAGCAAATTCGGGCGTCCTCAACCATAAGGCAGAGGTCGAGGGCGGAGTTATGGAGGCGGAGTGTGCCGCCATACTCTCGGGCTTTTTTGCCGAGATGCGCGCGCGTACGGCAAAGGACGGCGGACAGGAGTGAAAAATTCGTAAAAGGAATGTAAAAAAATCTTCACCCGACCCCGTCTTTAAGGTTGACAACGGGCGGGCTAACCTTTACAATATTTATGCCTTTACATAAAGGCGCGTCAGGGGAAAATTCAGGCAAATTACGCCGCCGCGGAAAAGCGGCGCGTGAAAATACAAAAGCATTTCGGAGGCATATCCCAAAATGATCAACCACGGCAACGAGATCAAGATTTTTTCCGGCAACTCCAACCGCCCTCTCGCCCAGGCTATAGCGAGCAAGCTCAACACCTCCCTCGGCGACATAGAGGTAACGCACTTCTCCGACGGCGAAATTTACGTCCGCTACGAAGAGACGGTCAGGGGTAAAGACGTATTCCTCGTGCAGTCCACCAGCGAACCTGTAAATACCAATCTCATGGAGCTGCTCATCATGATCGACGCCGCCAAGCGCGCAAGCGCGGGTCGCATCACCGCCGTAATTCCCTACTTCGGCTATGCCAGGCAGGACAGAAAGGCTCGCTCGCGCGAGCCTATCACCGCAAAACTCGTTGCCAACTTAATAACGAGCGCGGGTGCAGACAGGGTGCTCACCATGGACCTGCACTGCATGCAGATCCAGGGTTTCTTCGATATCCCGCTGGACAACCTCATCGGCGGGCCGACGCTCTACAACTATTTCAAACCCAAGGTAGACGACAACTTCGTCGTCGTCTCCCCCGACATAGGTTCGGTGTCCCGCGCAAGGAAGGTTGCCGCGCGCATGGACGCCAAGATGGCGATAATCGACAAGCGCCGCCCCAAGGCCAACGTGATGGAGGTAATGAACATCATAGGCGAGGTCGAGGGAAAGAATTGCCTGATGGTCGACGACATGATAGATACGGCGGGCACCATAGTCCAGGGCGCCAAGGCGCTCAAAGACGCGGGCGCAAAGGAGATCTACGCCTGCTGCTCGCACGGGGTGCTTTCGGGCCCCGCCATAGACAGGCTTGCGGCTTCGCCCATATCCGAGCTCGCCATCCTCGACACTATAAATATCCCGCAGGAGAAGATGCTCCCCATCTTCAAGATAATCTCCACCGCGCCGATATTTGCTTCGGCTATAGAAAATGTCTATCTCGACAGGCCTATGTCCAAGATATACGACTGATATCAGGGCGCCGCAGTTCACGCTGCGGCGTTTTATGTGATAAAATAACGGCGCAGGCCATTCTGTCCGTTTATATATGCTTATAAGGTAGTTATAAATAATATGTATATAATAGTCGGGCTGGGCAACCCCGAAGAGCGGTATGCCAGGACGTTCCACAATATGGGCTTCAACGCCGCGGCCGACGCGGCGGAGCTGCTCGGCGCAAAGTTCAGAAAGCGCGAGTGCGCTTCTGCCGTCGCCGAGGCCTACGTAAACGGCGAAAAGGTGATAATCGCCCGCCCGCTGACCTATATGAACCTCAGCGGCGAGGCGGTAAAACAGCTGCTCGCAAAGTACAGGGCAAAGCCCTCGCAGCTCGTGGTGATATACGACGATTACGATATCCCCAAGGGCAAGCTGCGCATACGCCCCTCGGGCAGCGCGGGCACGCACAACGGGATGCGCTCGATAGTCTCCGAGATAGGTACTCAGGATTTTGCGCGCATACGCATAGGCATACGCGACCCGCAGGCAGATATTCCGATAATGAACTACGTGCTCTCCGAAGTAAGGAAGGAGGACTACGACCTGTTCATTTCGGCGTGCAACAGGGCGGCGCGGGCCGCCGTGGAGCTTGCCAAAGGGACGCCGATCGAAGAGGTAATGACCGGATTCAACGGCTGATCTCCGGCCGTCCGAGGTAGGAACTTGAACAAAAATTTTTTCAGCTGTGAAGAACTGGGCGGCGAATACCCGTCGCTCGGAAACGATATCCGCCGCGGCGTGCCGACGGCGGTTTTCGGCGTGTCCGAACCGCACAAATACCTCACCGCGTCGTTGTTCGGCGGCAGACTGTTGTATATGACGGCCGACGCGCTCTCCGCGCGCAGGGCTGCGGAAAACCTGCGCACTCTCGCGGGGGAGGACGTAGTGCTGCTCACCGCAAAGGACGACGTGCTGCTGTATAAGGAGGCGGTCTCGCGCGAAAACCTGTATTCTCGGCTTACCGCCGCGCACCGCATATATTCGGGCGCGCGCATAGCAGTGTGCGACGCGGAGGCGGCCATGCAGCTTTTCCCCGCAAAAGGCGAAAGCGTGCTGCTGAAAACGGGAGAGGACTTTGATTTTACCTCTCTGCCCGCAAAACTTGCGGCGATGGGCTACTCGCGCGAATACGAGGTGGAGGCAAAGGGCGGCTTTGCCGTGCGCGGCGACATCCTCGACATATTCCCCGTAAACTGCGACAACCCCGTCCGCATCGACTTTTTCGGCGACACAGTGGAAAGGATAAGGCCTTACGACGCCGTTTCGGGCGAACGCCTCGCAGAAGTGAACGCGGTGGAGATAGTCCCTGCGGCGGAGGCCGTGATAACGGCGGACGACCTGCCGAAGATCCGCTCGGCACTCTCCGCGGGGCTCAAAAAATTCGGCGACATGAAGGCGTACAACAGGGCGCGCGCCATTGCGGACGAACTTTTAACAAAGGCGGAGGGCGGCGCGCCGTTTGCGGGCGCCTCTTACCTCATGCCGCTGCTCTCCTCTTCGGCTACGATCTTCGACGCCCTGCCGGAGGATACTCTCTTCTGTTTCGACGAATGTAAGCTGATACGCGACAGGATAGAGGGGGTATATTCCGAGCACGAGAGCCGCTTCAAGGAGCTGAAAGCGGGCGGCGAGGCCTTCGACTTCTCCTTCGGACAGCTCATTCCCAAGGAAAAGTTTATGGCTGCGCTCTCATCGCGGCGCGCCGTCTCGCTGCAGACCTTCTTCGGAAGCACCTTCTTTTTCGGGCCGCTTAAATCTTACAATCTGCACTCCACGCCCGCGCCGTCCTATCTCAACGACTTCCCCGCAATGCTCACCGATGTGCGCAACTGGCTCAAAGGCGGCTACCGAGTGCTCATATTCAGCGGCTCGGCGGCGCGCACGCAGAAGCTCGTTCAGAGTTTCATCGACGAGGGCATACCAGTAAATCCCGCTCCGGATTCCGTATCGGCGCTGCGCGGCGTTGCCGTGTCCTCCGAAGAGTTCTCCCACGGCCTTGTTTTGCATGAAAGCAAGCTCGCCATCCTCGGCAGCGGCGACCTGTACACAAAGTCGGCAGTGCAGCGCAGGATACGCCGCAGGCGCGGCGACATGTTCACCGCTCCCGAGATAGGGCAGTACGCCGTACACGAAAAGCACGGTATAGGCAAGATAACGGGCACAAAAAAGATAGAGACCACCGACGGCATAAAGGAGTATATTTCCATAGAATACCGCGGCGGCGACGTGCTGTACGTCCCCGTGGAGCAGATGGATATCCTCTCGAAGTACGTCGGACAGGACGATCCTCAGCTTTCAAAAATAGGCGGCGCCGACTTCGAAAGGGTGAAAGAGCGCGTGCGACAGTCGCTCAAAAAGATGGCATTCGATCTGAAAGAGCTGTATGCCGAGCGCTCAGCCCGCAAGGGCTACCGCTTCCCCGAAAACGCCGTCATGATGCAGGAGTTCGAGGATGCGTTCCGGTATGAAGAGACGCCCGACCAGCTCAGCTCGATAGCCGAAATAAAGGCGGACATGTGCTCCGACAAGGTCATGGACAGGTTGCTGTGCGGCGACGTAGGCTACGGCAAGACGGAGGTAGCGCTCCGCGCCGCCTATCTGTGCGTGCTCGGAGGAAAGCAGGCTGCCATAATGTGCCCCAGCACCATACTCTCCGAACAGCACTACAACACCGCCTGCGAACGCTTTGCCGAGTTCGGCGTGCGCGTGGAAAAACTCAACAGGTTCAAGACCCCCAGGGAGCAGCAGAAGACGCTTAAAGAGCTTGCCGAGGGCAACATAGACATAATCATAGGCACACACAGGCTGCTCTCAGACGACGTTAAGTTCTTCGATCTCGGGCTGCTGGTGCTCGACGAGGAGCAGCGCTTCGGCGTTGAGCACAAGGAGAAGATAAAGCACCTGAAGAGCGACATCGACTGCCTGACCATGACGGCGACGCCCATACCGCGCACGCTGCACATGTCGCTTTCGGGCATAAGGGACATAAGCACGATAACCACGCCGCCGCTCAGGCGCATGCCCGTGCAGACCTACGTGGTGGAGGAGACGGAGACGCTCATCCGCGACGCCTGCATAAGGGAACTTTCGCGCGGAGGCCAGGTGTTCATACTGTACAACAGGGTGGAGACCATCTCTTCCTATGCCGGCAGGATAGCCGAAATAGTCCCCGAGGGCAAGGTGTGCTACGCCCACGGCAGGATGGACAGGGATATGCTCGAGGGCAACATGATGGCCTTTTACAGGGGCGAAAAGAACATCCTTGTCACCACCACGATAATTGAAAACGGCATCGACCTGCCCAACGCCAACACCATAATCGTTATCGACGCCGACAGGCTGGGCATATCCCAGCTGTACCAGCTGAGGGGCAGGGTAGGCAGGAGCAACCGCCTTGCGCAGGCCTACTTTACCTACAAGCCCGAAAGGGTGCTCACTTCCGAGGCGGCGGCAAGGCTGAAAGCCATAATGCAGTTCACCGAGCTCGGCTCTGGCTTCAGGATCGCCATGCGCGACCTCGAGATCAGGGGCGCGGGCAACGTGCTCGGCGCCGAACAGCACGGTCACATGGACAAAGTGGGCTACGAGCTGTATTCCAAGATGCTCAAAGAGGAGATCTCAGGCAGGAGGGAGACGGTCGCCGAGCTCGACGTCAAGGCCACCGCGTATATTCCCGAAAATTATATCGAATCGCCCGCGGGCAGGATGGATTGCTATAAGCAGATAGCCGAGATAAGGACGGTGGAGGACTACAAGCGCGTGTGCCTCTCCATAGAGGACAATTTCGGGCCGATGCCCGACGAAGTGCTCAATCTGCTGATAATAGCCGTTATGAAGGCCTACGCCGCCATGTTCTCGGTTGCAAAGATAGGGGTAAGCCCGCGCGAGGCCTACCTCGACTTCCCGTCTATCGAATCTTTCGGCGATAACAGGCTGCGCGCCGCGCTCGATAAATTCGCGGGCAGCGTGCATCTTTCAATGACGGCTTCGCCGCGCATAAATTTCGCAGTTCGCAAAAATCCCGCGCGCACGATGCTCGAAATGACAAAATTTTTGAAATTTGCATCAAGTTTCACTCAAAATTCTTAAAAATGATTTGCTATACGCCGCAAATTATTATATAATGATAGGGTATTTGCGCAGGCATAAACACATTGCGGAGAAACTTCGATGAAAAAGAAATACAAGCTCTTATCAATACTTATGGCGGCCTCCGTTACGGCCACGGCAACGTTGGCGGGGTGCACGCTCGTATCCTCCTATACGCAGGCGGATATGCAGCAGGTAATAGCGAGCGTGGATATCAGCAAGTCTGAAAATCTCAGCGCAGACCTCGCTCCCTATGCGGGCGCCATAAATTCCAGCACCTCTATCTATAAGCGCGATCTGATCGCGTATTTTCTGAACGCAGGCAGCTCGCTCATCCAGGGCGGCAGCACCTACGGTCAGGCATTCCAGACCCTCTCTGAAACGCTGGTCAACAACGAGATACTCATTCAGTATGCCACGCTCGCCACTCTCAAGAGCATGGTCGACGACGGCGCCGAGGGGCTTGCGAGTGCCGAGGCTGCCGTGGAGTGGTTCAACGGCATGGACGAGGCCGAACGGTACGAGGCGTTGCTCTCCTACCAGTCCGAGACCGACGACGAGGACGTCGATTACAAGCTGCTCGTCGAATACTCCCTCAAAAAGGCGCTCAACGACGTTATAGACGGCTACGAAGAGCGCGATGACGAGGAGGCGGAGGGCACTTCTTCCGCAACCGTTCCCGGCGGCGTGGACACCGAAGAGGAAAATTATTATCCCGTGGCGGACGGTAAGCTCGATTACAACGTCTATACCGGCTGGGGCGATTACCTGCTCCCCAAGAGCGGCATATATCAGGAAGACGCCTACGAAAAGACCACTCTCTGGTCCCGCAGGAAGGCTTACAACCGCTTCATACAGTATCTTGACGTAAACTATCTGCTGGGCGACGACGAGGATATCCGCGACGTATGGAATCTTGACTATGTTCAGGAAGAGTATGTTACCATGCTCAGGCAGCAGGTGCTCTCCAACTACTACGATATCTACAGGGGCGAACTCGAAGAGAGCATAGATGCCGACTACGTAACAGAAAAATACAATGAGATGCTCATTCAGCAGACTGCCGAATACGCAAATTCGAGCGATGACTTCGAAACTGCGATGAGTACCATGAGCGACACTTCGTTCCTGCTGTATGCGCCCGAAACTATCGGCGACAGCGGCAATAAGTTCGGCTACGTCTATAATATCCTGCTTCCGTTCAGCTCCGTGCAGGAAGCATTGCTCGCAGACTATTCCTCCAAACTTGAAAACGACGACGGTCTGCAGAACGGTTATTATTCCTACCGCAACAGCCTGCTCTCTGCCGTTCGGACGACAGACCAGCGCGACGACTGGTTCAACGGCGGCGAAGATTACAGCTTCGACGCTTCGGACAGCGGCATAGAATTCTACAATGCAAACAGCAACATTCTGTTCTTCGAAAACAACCTGCTCGACAAGAACGACAGGTACGAGGATCTGGAAAGATATCTCGGCACATACGCCTATAACGGCAAGGCGATCAGAAACGACGACGACAGCTACACGCTGATTCCAAACAGGCTCACCATAGACGATATGCTCTATGAGTTTGAAAGCTATCTCGGCTTTGTGCTCGGCGAAGACAAAGTAAGCTGGAACTATTGGGCGGACGGCAGCGAGATCGCAGACGCCAACGATACCGCCCTCGGCAATGCCGCATACTATCAGGTGAACGACTTCTATTCTTCGGAAACGGAGGAGGGGCTCGCGCCTGAAATAGACTACTCCAAGTTCATATATGCGGCTGGCAGCGTAAATCTCGGCGATGTGTCTGCAGCAGCCATATTCGATAAGCAGTCCGACTACTATCGTGCCCTCAGCGCGGTGAACGAACTGCAGTATGCTTACACCACCGATACCGGCGTGCTTTCGCAGTATGTAGGTTACAGCATCAGCGCTTATTCGACGGACTACATCAAGGAATTTGAATACGCCGCACAGCAGGCGGTAAGGAATGGCGCGGGCAGTTTCATCGTATGCGCGGGCGACTACGGCTGGCATCTCATCTATGTCACCTACGTATTCGACGGGCTCGACGTATACACCGACTGCAACTTCGGTGAGAGAATGAACACCGAAGGTACATTCGAATATGAATTCTATCAGTCGATAAAGTCCTCCGAACTCACCAGTGCGACCACCACGCTGCAGAGCAATCTCCTTCAGAACCTCTATCAGACCGATAAGTCTGTGGTAGTGTTCGAAGACAGGTTCAGCGACCTTACGAGTAACACTGCCGGCGGCAGTTCCACGTCTACCGGTTCCGGCAGCTCCACGAGCGGCTCGGGCAGCTCGGCGGCATAAAGTAACTACAATACGCGGCCCCGCGCACAAAAGTGCGCGGGGCCTTTGAATTTTTGGCGCATCCCGCGAATATATTTAGTAAAAACCATTGGGACGCGCGGTATGACGGTATTTCACGCATTGTTTTTGGGAATAGTACAGGGGCTTACTGAATTTTTGCCCGTATCCTCCAGCGGGCACCTCGTGCTCTTTCAGCGGCTGTTCAACCTGGATCTCGGGGGCGCAGATGTCTTTTTTGACCTGCTTCTTCATCTCGGCACGCTGCTTTCGGTCTGTATTGCAATGCGGCGCGACGTCTTCGCGCTTTTAAGGGCGCCGCGAAAGCCGGTGTATCTTTTTATCGCCTCCGTCCCCGCGGCTGCGGCTGGCATACTGCTCGGGGAGCTTGCGGACAGGACGTTTTCGTCAGGTTCGTTCCTGTTCATAGGCTTTGCGGCAACGGCTGCGCTGCTCACGGCGGCGCAGATCTCTTCGGCAAGGGCGAAAGCCGGGTTACCTATACGCGCCCGCCACGCCGCAGTCATGGGCGTTGCCCAGGCGGTAGCCATATTTCCCGGGGTGTCGCGCAGCGGTGCTACCGTGGCGGCAGGCCTGCTCTCGGGCGCGGACAGGGAAGAGTCGACGCGTTTTTCATTTCTGATGAGCATCCCCGTGATTGCGGGCGGGTTTGTCATAGAACTGTACAAACTTGTAACAGGCGGCACGTTCGCCGTTGCGGCGGCGTCTTCGCAGAATTTCGGGCTGTGCATAGCCGTCAGCGTGGCGGCCGCAGCGCTCTCAGGCCTTGTCGCCGTGAATATCATGCTCAGATGCGCGCTCAAAGCGCGATATACGCCGTTTATAATCTATCTGTGCCTGCTTGCCTGCGTATGCGCGGGACTGCACTTTTACGGGGCATTGTAAGTTCCGCCGTCGGGTTTTCCGAAATTGTCGCTCCGTGGGGGAGGGTGAGCGCCGCTCACGTGCGGTTTTTAAATATTCTGCTTCAATTTGGTTGCGTCCGTCCTACATAATAATTTATAATCTATTGTGTAAAACGCTTTGGCGGCCGCGGCCGCAACGGAGGAGTATGCAGGTCATCCTATCTGTGCAGAACCTGAAAAAGCAGTTCAGGCTCTCCTATAAACAACAGAGACTGCAAAAGACCGACAAAAAGGTTATAACGGCGGTGGACGGGCTTTCGTTCACTGCCAACAAGGGCGAGATCTTCGGATTGCTCGGCCCCAACGGCGCAGGCAAGACTACAACGCTCAGGATGCTCGCCACGCTCATCTCGCCCGATTCGGGCGACGCGCTGATCGATGGTTGCAGCATCGTAAAGCAGCCCGATAAAGTGCGCTCGAAAATAGGTTTCCTCACGGGCGAGCTCAAGCTGGAGGACTTCTTTACGCCCAACTATCTGTTCGACTTTTTCAGCGAACTCTACGGCGTGGAGGCAGGCGTGCGCGAGCAGAGGAAGCGCGGGCTCTTTGCCCGCTTCGGCATAGACAAGTTTGCCGAGGTAAAGCTCGCCAACCTGTCCACCGGCATGAAGCAGAAGGTCTCGCTCGTGATATCGGTGGTGAACGACCCCGACTTCATAATCTTCGACGAACCTACGAACGGGCTCGACGTGCTCACCGCAAAGACGGTCACCGACTTTCTGCTCGAACTCAAGGCTCAGGGAAAGACGATAATCCTCTCGACGCACATCTTCAGCCTCGTCGAAAAGATCTGCGACCGCGTCGGCGTCATCATCGGCGGCAGGCTGGCGGCGCTCGGCACGGTGGAGGAGCTGACTGCGGGCAGGCCGCTCGAGGACGTGTTCTTCGACATATACGCCCGCACGGCGGGAGGTGAGGCATGAAGGGCATGTTGGCGATAATCAGAAAGGAGTTTGCCCGCTTTTTCCTGGACAGGCGCATGCTGCTCACCACCGTAATACTTCCGGGCGTGCTCATCTACCTCGTGTATACGCTCATGGGCACGTTTATCTCCGGTCTGGCCGCGGGCGACGAAAGTTATTCGGCTGCGGTACGCAACATGCCGCAGAGCGTTTCGGTATATTTTCAGGGCGCCCCGATAGAGATAACCGCCGCCGAAGGCGACGACGAGCAGTATAAGGAACGTGTGCGCGAAGGCTCGCTGGACATCTATGTCGTATTTCCGGAAGACTTCGAAGAAGTCATACAGGGCGCAGGCGGGGCGGATTACGCCGCCCCGAACATAGAGATCTACTACAACTCGGCCGAAGAAGGCTCTGCTGCCGCGTATTCGGCGTTTGCCGCCGTGCTTGACGCCTACGAGCAGGCCATCTCCAACGTATTCAACGTCAACCGGGGAGAAGGATACGACCTCGGTTCGGTGCAGTCGGTAACTACCTCCATTCTCAGCGCCGTCGTTCCCATGGTATTGCTCGTTCTGCTGTTCAGCGGCTGCATGGCGGTAGCCCCCGAATCCATCGCGGGCGAAAAGGAGAGGGGAACGTTCGCCACGATGCTGGTCACGCCGGTAAAGCGCTCGCACATAGCCGTAGGCAAGATCATAAGTTTAAGCTGCATTTCTCTGCTGAGCGGAGTTTCCAGCTTCCTCGGGCTTATATTGTCGCTTCCCAATCTCATGAACGGCGTGTTCGACGGCATGGACCTCTCGATGTTCGGTTTCGGCCACTATGCCGCGCTGCTCGGTGTAATGCTGACGACTGTGCTGTTGCTTGTCGCCGCGATATCGTGCGTGTCCGCCCTGGCAAAGAGCGTGAAAGAGGCCAACAGTTACGTCGGTCCGATGAATATAATCGTGTTGGTAGTGGGGTTGCTCTCTTCTTTCGGGGGCGGCGGTTCGCCGTTTTTGTACCTGATACCGGTATATAACAGCGCGATGATGATAACCGACGTCATGTCGCTTGCCGTCTCGCCGCTCGCCCTGGTATTTACGCTGCTTTCAAACATAGCGTTTGCGTGCGGGCTCGTGTTCCTGCTCACGCGGATGTTCAAAAGCGAAAGGATAATGTTCAATAAGTAAGGTAAAAGCGCCGTCTGCAGACGCAGACGGCGCTTCGATGTTCAAAAAAACTGTGCAGGTCCCTTTTGCCGCGGCAGACCGAAGCGTTAAACCCTGCAGGTGACTCCCGCAAAGCTACCTTATGGCACACCTTCGGACTGTTTAGTGCTGCTATATCCCTATCCTGACACGGTTCGCAGCTTCCGGTTGCATAAGACCTTGCGATCGACGCCCCTTA
>DVIK01000063.1 GCA_018711385.1 Candidatus Coproplasma avistercoris | reverse complement strand
GACCTCCAGCGTGACAGGCTGGCGCTCTAACCAACTGAGCTATCGGGCCAAATAGGGTGGTGGGCCTTCACGGACTCGAACCGCGGACCAACCGGTTATGAGCCGGTAGCTCTAACCAACTGAGCTAAAGGCCCCTATCGTTTGCGCTTGCAGATCTCTTACCCGAACGCGCTTGTATATAATAATATAACCAAACCCGTTTGTCAAGTATTTTTTGCCTTATTTATCGGCTTAATAAAAAATTTTCAAAGTTTTTCCCGCGTGCGGCCGTCGCTGCGCGAGGGGTATTCGCCTTGCTTCGTTTTCGTCAAAATACGAGCGGTTTCCCCATAACGGCGTAAAATATTTGCTCCGCGGTGCGCTACATTTATAAAAAAAGCGGGAGCACAAAAACATGGAAGTAAACGGAACGCTCCGCGGCGGTACGCTGTACGTCCACCTCGGCGGCGAGATCGACGAATACAGCGCCGCGGCCGCAAGAAAGGTGTGCGACAGACTCATAGATTCAAATCCGTCTGCCGAACGCATAGTTTTCGACCTGTCGGGAGTGCGCTTCATGGACTCGGCGGGCATAGGCTTTCTCATTGGCAGATATAAAAAGGCTGCGCGCCTCAACATACCGGTCAACATATGCCGCCCCGACTTTGCGGCGGACAAGATACTCAATTTAAGCGGCATATATTCCATCATGCCCAAGACCGAATAAGGATGAAAAGATGAAGAATAATTATCTCAAACTCGAATTTTTATCTCTGCCCGAAAATCAGGCGTTCGCGCGCGACGCGGTGGCGGCGTTCTGCCTGCCGCTCAATCCCACGCTCGACATGCTCTCCGACGTCAAGACCGCCGTATCCGAAGCGGTCACCAACTGCACCGTGCATGCCTACCGCGGCACGGCCGGCATCGTGACGGTGGAGTGCACCACCGAGGACGGCGTGTTACATATACTCATCGGCGACAGGGGCGCAGGCATACCCGACGTGAATGCGGCGCTGCAGCCCTTTTTCACCACTCTCCCGTCGGAAGAGCGCTCCGGCATGGGCTTCACCATAATGCAGACGTTTATGGATGAATTTTCCGTGACCTCCAAGGCGGGCGAGGGCACGCTGGTGCGTATGTCAAAACGCTTGGCTTCGGAAGTGGAGAATGCTTGATGCAACAACGACTAACGGGCTCATAGCCCGCGCAAAGCGCGGCGACAACGCCGCAAAGGAACGGCTGCTGACCGAAAACGCAAATCTGATGAAGTCCATCGTGCGCAGGTACCTGGGCAAGGGCGTGGAATACGACGACCTGTACCAGCTTGCCGGCATGGGGCTGTTGAAGGCGATAAACGGCTTCGACGAAAGTTTCGGCGTGCGTTTTTCCACCTATGCCGTCCCCATGATAGCGGGCGAAATAAAGCGTTTCATGCGCGACGACGGCAGCATAAAGGTTTCGCGCGCAATAAAGGCCGAGGCCCGCGCCATCAATAAATATATAGAGGAATATTCGGCGGAACACGGCTGTCAGCCTACGGTAAAGCAGATAGCCGGGCACTTTTCCATGTCCGAAAGCCAGGTGGTGTTTACCATGGGTTCCTCGTGCATGCCGGTCTCGCTCTCTTCGCAGGGGGAGTATAAGGACGAAAAGACTGGCGAACTTTCAGAGCGGCTCCCCGCCGCAGACGGGCAGGACGATATGATAGAAAAGCTGCAGCTCAAAGCCGCGATAGAGGGGCTGGAGGAGCGCGACAAAAAGGTCATAATGCTGCGCTATTTCCGCGACATGACCCAGAGCGAGGTCGCCGCCTGCCTCGGAGTTTCGCAGGTGCAGGTCTCGCGGATAGAGAGCAGGATACTGTCCTCGTTCAAAAAGCAGCTCGCAAACTGAAACGGGCCGCGGCGCAATCCGGATTGCGCCGCGGCCATTCGCGCACGGTGCGCATGGCAATATGCGCGATGCGTAAATTTTAACGCGCCGCAGCTGCAAGGAGTGCGTTCCGGCCTTGCAAATCCCGTCGGTACGTGTTATAATAATATCGTGAAAGCAGATATTGTAAATGATAAATACGTCCGCCTCGGCAAAGTGCGGTCGGTAATACGCGATCTGTTCGAATACGGCAACGCCCGCAAGGCACAGATCGGCGAAGAGAACGTCTTCGACTTCTCGCTCGGCAATCCGAACGTTCCTCCGCCCGCGGAATTCGATGCGGTCGTCGGGGAGCTGCTCGCTGCGTGCGACCCCGTGACGCTGCACGGCTACACTTCCGCGCAGGGTGCCGCAAGCGTAAGGCAGGCGGTGGCAGACTATATAAACGGTAATTTCGGCGACCACGTCACCGCCGATTGCATCTATATGACCTGCGGCGCGGCTGCCGCCATAGTCATAACGCTGTGCGCGCTGTGCAACGACGGCGACGAGGTGCTCACGTTCGCCCCATACTTCCCCGAATACTCCGTCTTTGCCGGTCAGGCAGGCGCAAAGCTCGTCGCCGTCCCTACGGTGCCGGGTGCATTCGGGATCGATTTCGATGCCCTCGCGGCGGCGCTCTCCGAAAGGACCAAGGCCGTCATAATAAACTCGCCCAACAATCCCGCCGGCGTGGTATATTCCGCGGAGGAGGTGTCAAAACTCTGTGCGATCCTCCGCGCCCATTCGCAAAAACTCGGCCGACCCGTTTGGCTCGTCTCGGACGAACCCTACCGCGAACTCGTGTACGGCGGCGTCGAAGTTCCGTACGTAATGAACTATTACGCCGACTCCGTAGTGTGCTATTCCTTTTCCAAGAGTCTCTCCGTTCCCGGCGAACGCATAGGCTACATTGCCGTCAACGGCGCGGCGGCGCGCTTTGAAGACGTGTATGCGGCGATATGCGGCGCGGGCAGGGCGCTCGGCTACGTGTGCGCGCCTTCGCTGCTGCAGCATGCCGTCGCAAGGCTTCTCGGCAGGACGTCCGATATCTCTGTCTACGCCGCCAACCGCGACAGGCTTACGGCCATTCTGCGCGGCTGCGGCTTCGATGTGGTCACGCCGGACGGCGCGTTCTATCTGTTCGTCAGGTCGCCCGAACCTTCCGCCGCGGCCTTTTCCGAGAGGGCGAAGGGATACGAATTGTTGCTCGTCCCCGGCGACGGCTTCGGCTGCGAGGGGTATGTGCGGATCGCCTACTGTGTTTCCCCGCAGATGATCGAGCGCTCCGTTCCCGCCTTCCGTGCGCTTGCCGCAAGTTACGGCCTGCTCTGACTGCGCTTTGCCGCGCGGCGCGTCCGGAGGCAACCGGGTCTTGCATAACTGTTTCGTTTTTGTTTCGCTATGTTATGTATTGTTCGTACGCATATACCAAATGGGAAATTATGCAACGATAAGGAATTTGTGTTAAATAAGCATAGTGATATTTTATCAGTATATTTATTTTTTCAAGTACGAAAAATCTTTTTGTGGTAAGTTAAACGCAATGATTATTGCACAGCGTATAAAAGAATTGAGAACGGAGAATCATTTCACGCAGGCACAGCTGGCCAAGATGGTAGGTTGCAGCCAGCCCATGATAGTTCTTTGGGAAAAGGAGGTCTGTGAACCTACGGCTTCCGCTATCGTGCGGCTTGCCGAGGCATTGGGCTGCTCATGCGACTACCTGCTCGGCTTCGACGGCTATTGATGCCGCGCCTGTGCTTCGGATAAGCGTGTTCTGCCGCCGCGGCCTTCCGGTGCGCGGCGTCTGCGCATACGCGCATGTGAAAATTTTGCAGGCCGCCTTCCGGGCGCGCCTGCCCGCAACGCAAAAACGATCGCGGCGCCGCAAAATGCGGCGCCGCGGTTTTTTGTATTCAGATATCGGTAAAGCGGTTCAGCCGCTTCTTTATGGAGCGGATGTTTTCTTTTACGCACTTCGGAGCCGCACCGCCGTAAGAGGTCCTCGCCTCGGCGCAGTTCTTTGCGCGCACAGTCTCGCAGATGTCCACGTCGAAATGCTCGTCGAAGCTTCTGTATTCCTCTATGGTCATGTTCTGCAGGGTACGGTTTTCGGCTATGCACCAGCGCACTATCCTGCCCGTCGCTTCGTGTGCGGTGCGGAAGGGCACGCCCTTCTTTGCCAGGTAATCGGCAACGTCGGTCGCGCATGCAAATTCGCCCTCTGCGGCCTTCTTCATGCGGTTGCCGCGCAGCAGCAGGTTGTCCACAAGCTCCGCCATTATTTTAAGGCAGCCCGTCAGCTGCTTTTCGGCGTCGAAGAATCCCTCTTTGTCCTCCTGCAGGTCCTTGTTATAGGCCAGCGGTATGCCTTTAAGTGTGGTGAGTATGGCCATCAGGTGTCCGTACACTCTGCCCGTCTTGCCGCGCATAAGTTCGGGGATGTCGGGGTTCTTTTTCTGCGGCATTATGGATGAGCCGGTGGAGTATGCGTCGGGTATTTCGAAGTACTCGAATTCCTCTGCCGAATACAGTATCAGGTCTTCGCACAGCCGCGAAAGGTGCATCATCGTCATCGAGGCGTTAAAGGCATACTCCGCCACGAAGTCGCGGTCGGAAACGCCGTCCAGCGAATTTTCGCACGGCTTGTCGAATCCCAAAAGCGTGGCGGTCATGTTTCTGTCTATGGGGTAGGAGGTGCCCGCAAGCGCGCCGCTGCCCAGCGGCATCACGTTCATGCGCTTTCTCGAGGCGTAAAATCTGTCCGCGTCGCGCAGGAACATCTCTGCGTAGGCGTTAAAGAAGTGTCCCGCGCACATCGGCTGCGCCTTCCGCAGGTGCGTATATCCGGGCATTACGTATTTCAGCCCGCTCTCGGCCTTGTCCGCAAGGCTCTCCACAAGCGCGCACAGCGCCTTTACGGCATTTTCGTCCGCTCTGCGCGCATACAGGCGGAAGTCCGTCGCCACCTGGTCGTTGCGCGATCGCGCCGTGTGCAGTTTTTTGCCGCTGTCGCCTATGCGCGCGACAAGCTCGTTTTCCACAAATGAGTGTATGTCTTCGGCGTCCTTTATCTCCGTCGCGCCCGACTCTATGTCGGCGTATATGGCTTCAAGCCCTCCGCATATCTCGTCGCATTCTGCCTCGGAAATTATTCCGCATTTGCCCAGCATGCGCGCGTGCGCCACGGAGGCGGTGATGTCTTCGCGCCACAACTTTTTGTCAAAGGGCAGCGAATCGTTGAAATCGTCCGCGTCCTTCGCGGTTGGTTCTTCAAATCTGCCTTGCCACAGTTTCATATCAAATGCACCTCGAATAAATTGACTTATTTGCCCGATTAAATTAAAATATATCAGTGAGAAGGGGCATTGCACCCTATAAAATTATAACTTAAATCGCGCCGTAAGGCAAGCGTATTTTTACAAAACGGCACTTATGATAATTTTAGGCATAGACCCCGGGCTGGCTACCATGGGCTACGGAGTCATCGAACGCAACAAAGACGGCAACGCGAGCGCCGTGGACTACGGCGTGGTGCGCACCCCCAAGGACGAAAGTTTGCCCGTGCGCCTTGCAATGCTCGAAGAGGGCGTCAATAAGCTCATATCCAGGTTCAGTCCGGCGGAAATAGCAGTGGAGGAGCTGTTCTTTTCAAAGAACATAACCACAGGCATCCCCGTGGCGCACGCCCGCGGAGTGATCCTTCTGGCATGCATAAAGTACTGCGGCAGGCTGTACGAATATACCCCCATGCAGATAAAGCAGGCGCTCACGGGCTACGGCAGGGCCGACAAGGTGCAGATGATGCACACCGTTACCGCGCTGCTGCGCCTTTCGTCCATCCCTCGCCCGGACGACGCCGCCGACGCGCTCGCCGTGGCGCTGTGCCACTCGCATACGTCGCGGTTCGGCAAACTGTTCGGCATAAACTGAACTCAGCGCGCCGCAGGCGCTCATCGCTTATTTGTCGCGTAGGCGACATCTGCCGTTTTCCGCAAGCGGAAAGCCTTCGGCAGGGCAGCGGGCATAGCCCTCGCGTACCGGAAGTGAATTCGCGCGACT
>DVIK01000062.1 GCA_018711385.1 Candidatus Coproplasma avistercoris | reverse complement strand
GCGTTGCCATAAATTCCGCGCCGAACATTCCGGTAAACGCCATGCCGAGCAAAGTGTTCAGCCATTGCATACCCAAAATCTGGTCTGTTATAAAGCTACCTAATACTTCTATGCCGTGTACCCCGTCAATAATTGCGGCAATTCCGATCGCAAGTCCTATGCCGATAAGTACACCAAAGAAAATCAGTAATTTTTTATGACGCTTAAACCATGATTGCTTGCTTGCGTTTTCTATTTCGTTGTGTTTTGATAAAATCTTTTCGTTTTCTTCCATAAATCCTCCTATAATATTGACAATTATCTATATGAAAGACAAAAATTTTTTCGGACTATCTTTTTTCTCGCATACATTTTGTATCGCCTAAAAAGGAAAGCAAGCCCTGCAACTTTTCGCAGTCAATCGTGTAATATGTCCATTTCCAGTCTTTTTCTGCTTTTACAAGACCGCAATCGCATAACACTTTCATATGGTGCGAAAGAGTAGGTTGCGTAATATTGAGTTGTTCAAGAATTTTACACCCGCAAAGTGTACCATTGCGCAACATTTCAAAAATATGCAAGCGCGTACTCTCGCCCAACGCTTTCAGTATTTCAATATAATCGGCAAACTCCATAGTGCGCCCTCACATTGATTATTGTCTATGTTATTATATGCGATTTTATATAAAATTGTCAAGCAAATTTTGCAACTTATTAAAATAACGAGTTGCATTTAGAATTTTTGAAAATCTCTCACAAAAAAAGCGATCTATCGTTTCCGAAAGATCGCTCTTTTTCTCGCTTGAAAGTGCAATTCCTTTATGAATTTTATTTTGATTTTATTCCCTATGGGAATTGCGCTTTGGCGGGCGCTTTATTTTTATTGTGATTCAGCTGTTTGCGTGCCCGGCGGCGCGTACCGCACGATTTGTTGCGCAGGGCGCGACTTATGAATAATCGCCGCATTTCTGTAAATGATCGTCTGCAACAAAAGGTTGCAGACGATCATAGTATTGTTTACAGTTATTGTACTGACTGCCACCCCGCGTGCAGGTGGTCATTGCGCTGTTCCGCCGTCTCCGCTCTGTCCGCTGTCCCGCTGCACCCGGGCCGTATCCGCTTCGCGGGCATTCTCTTCCGCCTGCGACTTTGCTATGAACGGCCTGTTGTATCTTGCTGTGACGATGAACATTACAAGCCCTGCCACGAACAGGCACACGATGGGAATGGCGCCGAGATTGACCGAATCGGTGAGCTGGGTGACTACGGATACGAGCATGGTGCCGAGGAAAGCGGCGCCCTTGCCGAAGATGTCCATTATCCCGAACAGCGTTCCCGAGTGTTCGGCGGGGATTATTTTGGTAAAGTACGAGCGCGAGAGCGCCTGTATGCCGCCCTGGAACAGCCCCACCATCACGGCGAGCACCCAGAACTGCCACATCGTCTGCATGAATATGGCGAACGCGCCCACAAACGTGTATGCGCATATGCTTATGGCTATGAGCAGCTCGTTGGAAACCTTTCCCGCAAGCCTGCCGAATACTATGGCGGAGGGGAACGCCACTATCTGGGTGACGAGCAGCGCTATCAGCAGTCCCGAGCTCTCGAGCCCCAGCGCGGTGCCGAACGAGGTAGCCATATCTATTACCGTATATACGCCGTCGATATACAGGAAGAAGGAGATGAGGAAGAGTATTATGCCCTTTCTGTTGGCTACGCCGCCCTCCTTTCTGAATACCGAGGCGAGCGCTTTGAAATTCTGGCGGACGGGGTGCGCCGTCCTCTCCACAAAGTGGATCTGTTTATAAGATCTGGTAAGCGGTATCGTGAACGCCAGCCACCATACCGCATTCAGAATGAACGCTATTGTCATGGCGGCGGCCGTGTTCTCCATGAACAGCACAAGCGCAATGCTTATTATAAACGGTATGCAGCTGCCTATATATCCCCATGCATATCCCTTGGAAGAGACCACATCCACGCGCTTCATGTCGGCTATGTCGGGCAGCATGGCGTCGTAGAACACCAGGCTCACCGAATAGGCTATCTTGGTTATTATGTACAGCGCCAGAAACGCTACCCAGGTCATAGGTATGCCCAGCGCCGCGCAGCATATCACGCCCAACATAGCACTGAAAAAGAAAAACGGTTTTTTCAGTCCCCGGAAGTCCGTAAAACTGCCCAGTATCGGCGAAATGACCGCCACGCACAGAGTAACGCCGCTCGCGGCATATCCCCATATGGCCGTGGCGTCGCTGCCCGAAAGCCCCGCGCCCGTCACAAGCGAATTGAAATAGATTGGCAATATTGCGCTTGCAAGCAGCGTAAACGCCGAATTGCCCACGTCGTATAAGATCCACGGCAGTTCCCTTCTCTTCTGGCGGAAGAGGGGACTGCTTCTCTTTGCCGCCCGCATCTCAGCCCTGCGGCGGCGCGCCTCTTCTTTTGCGGCCGCCCTGTCCTGCGCCGCAACCGATGTCTGACTTTCCATGTTACATTCCTTTTCCGGTTTATTCGAAATCCCGCTCCAGTTCGGTGCTCAGCGCGCACCTGCCCGCGAGATATCCGTCGTAATTTTCTATCAGCCGCACGGCTTTGTCCGTCGCTGCCGCGTATGCCTTTTCCAGTCCGGCTATGCCGTCTTTCCACTTGTCCTCTATCGTAAGCGGCATCATCATTCCGTGCATTATGTTCCACATTCCCGAGATCTTCAGCAGGGCGGTGACCAGCCCGCGGGTGAACCTGCTGCCCGAATCGAGCAGCCCGTTATAGAACCTGACCGATCTGATCGCCTTTTTCGCTCTGCGCTCATTCACGCCCAGATATGCCGCGGCTATGCCGGCAGTGACGCCGTTCACGCGTATGTGCGCGGTGAGGTCGGTGTTCAGCGGCTCCCTGCCGTCGTTCAGCAGCAGGTATCTGTCGAACGCCGACTCTATCTCGGTATGGGAAAGGCCCTTTGCCTTCATCTCGGAGTTCACCACGGGGTGTCCTTCGCTGTCGAGCGCAAAGTGGCACAGAAACCCCGCAAGGTATGCCTCGTCCGCCGTCCGTCCGCCGCGCGCGGCGTATATCTTTGCAGCCTTTGTAAAAAAATCGCCCGCCGGCCGTTCGTGTATGGCGTATCCTATGGCGTTCGTTTTGTTGTTTGTCAGCGGCCTGTAATAGAACAGCAGGTCGGGCCCGTGCAGGCCCAGCGCAAAACTGTCGTAATTTTCTTTCGTCAGCCGTTCAAGGTTTCCCGTAAGACGGGACAAGACGTCCTGTCCGAGCCTGTAATGTGCATAAGTAGATGGCATGTGTGAACTCTCCTTTTGTTTCTCTTCAATTATTATAGCGCACGGATTTCTAAAATTCTTCCCGATCTTGTAACAAGTTTGTAATAAATCGCGCCTTCCTCATTTTCTGTGCAGTTTGCGATTGGTATGGCAATATGCCGTAATTAACGCACAGTTCTGTGTGTATTATGAACATATTCATAAATGCGCGTCTGCACATTTGCGGTGCTATAATGTAAACTGAGGGTGTATGGCGTGCAGGCGCCACCCGCCGCCGCGGGCGGCAAAAACGCCCGCACTTTTAAGTTTGTGCCGCAAATGTTTAAGTTGGTGTAAATTATTTTGCCTGAATATTTCAATCTGCGGAATGTTATGTTATAATGTTTGCGATGCGATCTGTTTTGTGAGGTGAAGCAATGACGTTGAATGTGGTTATCGTGGACGACGCGGCCGACGCCGTGGACTCGCTTGCCGGCGTGCTCGAAAGGTACTGCGGCGAGAGCGGAATAGACTGCACGGTGAGCAAGTTCGGCTCCCCCATAAAGTTTTTGTCCGACTACAAGCCTGTCTACGACATTATATTTTTAGACATAGACATGCCCACCATGAACGGCATAGAGCTTGCAAAATACATCCGCAAGATGGACGGCGAAGTCTCCATCGTGTTCGTGACCAACATGGCGAAGTATGCCATCAACGGCTACGAAGTGGACGCCGACGACTTCATCGTCAAGCCCGTAAGGTACGGCAACTTCAAGCTCAAGCTCGACAGGGTGATAAAGAAGCACGGCAGCAAAAAGAATGTGCCCTACGTCACCGTGTACGAAAACGGAGTCACAAAGTATGTGCAGGTCACCGACATAAGGTATGTCGAGGTGGTGCAGCACAACGTCATTTATCATATGGTGGACGGCAGCTATGAAAAGCGCGGTTCGCTTAAAAACGAGCTGTCGCTGTTCACCGGAAACGGATTTGCCCAGTGCAACAAATCCTA
The DNA here is from genome assembly GCA_018711385.1 of Candidatus Coproplasma avistercoris. GTDB lineage: Bacteria > Bacillota > Clostridia > Christensenellales > Borkfalkiaceae > Coproplasma > Coproplasma avistercoris. The sequence goes on along the minus strand of DVIK01000062.1, from coordinate 22,400 downwards.
CCTTGTAAACTTAAGGTTCGTGCTGGGCATAGACGGCTACGCCCTTCACCTTGCAAAGGCGAGGGGCAGGCTCGACTACGAAGAGCTGCCGATAGGCCACCCCAGGAAGAAGGAGTTCGTGCACGCACTGAATAAATTTCTCGAAGAACACATATGACGCAGTTTGAATTTTACAAGTCATTCCAATTTGTGATAGAGCTGCTTCTTGCGGAGGCGATGTTCGTGTTCCGCTTCAGGAGGCGCAGGTTTTTCTGGCTGCTGCTGCCCGCGGCGGTCATTTTATGCTTTGCGTTCGCATGGCTGATGCCCGTGCTCTCGGAAAACCCGTTCTATATCTCCTGCATGTTCCTGCTCATATTTGTGTTCACCGTGCTCATGAACAAGGCGGTCTTCCGCGAAAGCTGGCTGACCGTTTCGTTCGGCTGCGTAGCGGGCTACACCACGCAGCACCTTGCCTACGAACTGTATAACATCTGGCTGCTCGCCTTTCAGTTCCCGCAGGACACGGGTTTTTACGGTTCGGGCGCGTTCGTATCTGTGTTTCCCAACCTGTTTGCGGGAATACTTTACGCGTGCTCGTACGTCGCAGTGTACTTCGTGTTCTTCATGGTCTTCTCCACGCGCCTGCGCTCGCGTGAGGCGGTCAAGCTCAAATCCGCATTCATATTCGTGCTCGCCGTTTCGGTGCTGGTGGTGGACATAATCTTAAACGCCGTCGTCGTCAGCATAAGGGTGAGCGGCGCCGATACGCTCAAAATAATAATAGGCATCTACAATATCCTGTGCTGCATCTTTTCCATGATCATGCAGTTCAACGCCTTCGAGCACAAAAAGCTGGAAAACGAGCTGGGCGCCGTGGAGCTTATGTGGCATCAGGCGAGCAAGCAGTACGAAATTTCAAAGGAGAACATCGAGCTGATCAACCTTAAATATCACGACCTGAAACACCAGATCGGCAGATTGCGCATGGGGGGGGGTAAGGAGGAGGCCCTCGGAGAAATAGAGGAGCAGCTCGCCATCTATGGCGCGCACGTAAAGACGGGCAACGACGCCCTCGACGTCATCCTTACCGAAAAGAGCCTGCTGTGCGCAAAGAGCGGCATATCCGCCGACATCGACGCCGACGGGCACAGCCTGGACTTCATGACGAACGAGGACCTCTATTCGCTTTTCGGCAACATGCTCGACAACGCCATGGCGGCGGTGCGCGGGCTTGAACAGGACAAGCGCACCATAATCCTCAGCATACGTCCGGTGGGCGAGATGCTCCTTGTGCGCGAAATAAATTATTACGGCGAACCCATAGAATTCGAGGACGGCCTGCCCGTCACCAGGGGCGACAGGCGCTTCCACGGCTACGGCGTGCGCAGCATAAAGTACGTCTGCGACCGTTACGAGGGCGACCTTACGATAACGGCGCAGGACGGCATATTCACAATGAACATATTGTTTCCGCGCGGCGGACGCGCGTGAGGGCAACAAGCACGGCACTTTTTTGTGCCGTGCTTGTTGCGCGTTAAGTTGGTTACCGAAGTTTTTAACTTAATGCCGCTTTGCTTGAATTATTTCTTTGTGGTGATACAATCACAAGTAATCAGGCAAATTATGTTATTTACAAAACATTATTGTCTGAAAATAACATTTCAGAGGGAGGAAAGATGAACAGCAAATCAGGATCACGGCATCTGCTCAGAACAATAATGCTGATCATGGCGATCGTTCTGTGCTTTGCCGCAACAGCGGCGTTCTTCGGCTGCTCCACGGGAGGAGGAACTACCCCTACCTATACCTACCAGCCGCCCGAAGAGACGCCCAAGGTACACTCGGTATCCATCAGTTTCAACGATGAAGCCGTGCAGGGCGTGCTCTCCGTAGACGTCACCCGCGGCGAGATCCAGCTTGGCGCCGACGTGCAGAAGGACGACGGCGCGCAGGGCACTCTCGCCTTCACCAGCTCCGTGCCCGAAGTGGCAACGGTAGACGAAACCGGTAAGGTAACGCTCGTCTCCGCAGGCGAAACTGTTATAACCGCAGACTTCGGCGGGGTAAAGAGCAACATGGTGCTCGTCGTTTCCAGCGGCACGACGGGCAGATACACCGTAACGGTGGCCGACGGCTCTGCCGACATAACCACCGCCTCGGCGGGCGACATAATAACGCTCACGCCCAAGATCCCCGCGCACAAGGAGTTCGTGGAGTGGTCGTTTGCGGGCAGCGAGGCAGAGGTAACGTGGATAAGCGGCAACATGTTCAGAATGCCCGCCGGCAACGTAACGGTGTCGGCCACGTTCACAGACATGCTCTACACGCTCACGCTCGTGGGCGCAAAGGTGACCGACGACGGCAACGAGACCGTTCAGGAGGGCACGGTGGTCGGCTACGACGGCAGCACCCGCTCGCCCGAATTTGCCATGACCGAATATAAGTATGCCTACGGCACCGAACTCGATTTCGAGGCGGTCGATCCTTCCGGCAACTACATGTTCGTCGGCTGGGACGCCAACACGGTAAATAACCGCATAGACGCCGAAGAGGAGATAATCGATTTTGCCATGCCCGACGAGGCGACCACCTACTGGGCAAACTTCTCGCAGATAAACACCAGGCAGCTGCTTCAGCCGACTAGTATTCTTAACTGGTCCACCACGCCGATAGACGGCACTGCGGCGGGCGCGGACCCCGACCTCGAAGGTTTCTCTGGCTACACCTTCAATATCCCCGCAGGCACAGTAAGGACGGAAAACTACAACGAAGATATCTGGGGCTCTGTGCTGAACACCGTGAAAAATCCTTCGCAGGCGATACGCGCGATATTCAAAAACCGCGGCAATCAGCCCGTAACGGTGGAGATATACGCGTCCTACACCACCAACCTTGCGACCAGCGGCTGGGTTACCGTTCAGCCCGGCGAAGTCGTCACTAAGACGTTCATCGCGCTGCTCGGCTTCCAGAACAATCCCTGGTGGGGCTTCTCCGTGCGCGAAAACCTCACCGCAGAGGGCGGCGACGTGCCCCTCGACATAGTCATGGGCTGTGCGGACGCATATCCCAAGGGGGACAAGACGCTCGCCGTTACGGCTGGCACGCAGCTCGTCACGCTCGATTCTTATGTCAATAATATTGGCGGCATGAACCTTCCCGTAGTGGATAACTCTCAGGGCTGGACACTGGTGGCCGAATACGAGCATTACCAGACTTTGCCCGTGGTGTCCACCGCGCGCCTGACCAACCTGCCCGAATACGATGCGGACGACCCCTATGTGACTCTCTACATAAAGTTCCAGAATCAGGCGGCCTCCGATCACAGCTACGACTACATGCTGGCGTTCGGCACGGACGCAAACCCGCTCGACGAAGATATGCAGCTCAAACCCGGTTCAAAGGCGGTGGAATTTACCGTATATAACCAAGGCGAAACAAAGACGTTTGCCATAAGGCTGCCCAGGACAGAGCTGGATAACGTCTATTATTTCAGCATAATAAAGCTTGGCTACGACACGCCCGACGGCGCTATTCCCGAAGTTGCCGTGCCTTACTATGCGACCAACTTCAGTATAGTGCTTACCTATAACAACGGTATAGGATTTACCGGGGAGGTGACCGAATGAAAACAAGGTCTGAAAAGATGACGCTGCGCACAGCGGCGCTCGGCTTTGTGGCGCTGTTTGCCGCGGGCGCGGCATTCGGCGGGATATTGTCCTCCGGCGGCACCGCGTCGGCGGCGGGCGGCGCCCAGGAAGAGCCCGTGGGCGGCAACTACTTCCTTTCCGATTACGACTCCGTTTCCGAAGTAGTCGAAGCCGGACAGGACATAGCGCGGGAGATAGTGGCGGAGGGCACCGTTCTGCTCAAAAACGAAGACGGCGCGCTCCCGCTGGCAACGGGCAGCAAGATCTCGCTGTTCGGCAAAAACCTGTATAACAGAATGGGCGGACTTACTACGGCGTTCCGCAATGCGGGATTCGAGGTCAACAGCGCACTCGAAAGTTTCTATGCCAACAGCTCGCTCTCGGGCACGGGCGCGCCCGGCCATCCCGGCAACGGCGTGGTGATAAGCGGCCTGCCCACAGGCGAAGCGGACATATCCAACTTTGTGGACACCAACAACACCATAGAATCTTACAACGACGCGGCGATAGTCGCCTTTGCCCGCACCAGCGGCGAGGGCTTCGATATCCCCCGCACCATGGGCCAGGTAGACGGCAATTACAAGACCTTCGGGCCGGAGGAAGAGATGGAGCCCGTAACGGGCGCCCGCGCGGTGGACGACCACCAGCTGCAGCTGGACGCCAACGAGGCGGCGCTGCTCGATTACTGCGCCGAACACTTCGAAAAGGTGATAGTCATAATCAACTCGCCCGCGCCCATGGAACTCGGCTTTCTTGACGATCCCGACCACTACGCTTACCACGAAGAAATAAAGGGCGCGTTCTGGACGGATTCGTTCATCAGCGAGGGCTGGTCTACGCTCGTCGACATAATTTCTGGCGAAATAAACCCCAGCGGCAGCCTGCCCGACACCTACGCCCGCGACTTCAAGGCCGACCCCACGTGGAACAACTTCGGCAATAACTTCCAGGAGGACTACGACGGGCTATATACCAAGGGCAACCAGTACGCCAACGACAACATGCACGGCGGAGGCGGCAACGGCGGAGGCGGCTATTACAGCAACTATGTCTACTATAAAGAGGGCATATATTCGGGCTACCGCTACTGGGAGACGCGCGGATATACCGAGGGCGACTCGCCGTGGACGGGCGAAACTACCGACACTCTCGACCACTTTGCCCACGGCCCGAACGAGGCAATACACTATTACAGCAAGCTCTCTGCCGACGCACAGAAGCAGATCGCGCTCGATTCCAAGGAGTGGGACAACTGGTATAAAGCCCACGTCGTATATCCCTTCGGCTACGGCCTCTCGTACACCGACTTCACATGGCAGCTTGCCGAGGGCACAGAGGGCGGCACGCTCGACCCGAACGGTCAGATAACCGTGCAGGTGCAGGTCACCAACACGGGCAGCGTGGCGGGCAAGGACACCGTTCAGCTCTATTACAGCGCGCCCTACACCGAGGGCGGCATCGCAAAGGCGCACGTAAAGCTGGGTGCGTTCGCAAAGACCAAACTGCTCGAACCGCAGGAGAGCCAGACGCTCACCCTCACGTTCGCCGCCTACGACATGGCCTCCTACGACTATTCCGACGCCAATGAAAACGGTTTCAAGGGCTACGAGCTCGACAGCGGCAATTACGTAATATATGCGGGCGAAAACGCCCACTGCTGGGCCGATCCCGACGTGCTCTCCGTAACGTATAACCTTGCGGAAAACACTCAGTTCGAAAACGACCCCGTAACGGGCAACAAGGTGGAAAACCGTTTCGACGCGATGAGCGAACAGCTCACCCACGAAGACAGGTATCCCGAAGATCCCGAAAACAACGAAAAGGACATGTACATGTCCCGCGACGACTGGTCGGGCACGTGGCCCACCCTCTCGTACAGGCTCACGGCCGAACAGTGGATAATCGACGGCCTTAAACAGTACAACGACGTTGCGGAGGCGCCCTTCGGCACAGAATATCCCGATGATAAGCCCACCGACCCGTGGTACAACGATACCATGCCCACGCTCGGCGCAAAATACGAAACGCCAATCAGGCTTGAAGAGCTGTTCGGGCTGGAATACGACGACCCGAAGTGGGATCTCTTCCTCGACCAGCTCACCTACGATCAGCTGTTCGAGCTAACTCTGCGCGGCAGCTATAAGTCGGGTTGCGGTATCCCCGAGCTGGGCGTAACGGTGGAGGACAACAAGGACTCCCCTACATGCGTGCTCATCGACGGCGCAAGGCAGAACGTATATATGCCCGACGATATCCTCACCGCGGCTACGTGGAACACATCTCTTGCCTATCAGCGCGGCCGCATACTCGGCAACATCTCGCTGTGGGGCGCGGGCAACGTGGGTCAGCGCGTGGCGGGCTGGTACGCCCCCGCGGTAAACATCCACCGCAATCCGTTCGGCGGGCGCGTTGGCGAGTACTACTCCGAAGACGGCCTGCTTGCCGGCAAGATTTCCGCGCAGGTTGTGCGCGGCGCTCAGGACATGGGCATGTTCACCTACGTAAAGCACTTTGCGGTAAACAACCAGGAGACCAACCGCTGCGGCCTTCTCACCTGGGCAAACGAACAGTGCATGCGCGAAATTTATTTCAAGCCGTTCGAGATATGCGTAAAGGAAGGCGAAACGAGGGGCATAATGAGCTCGCTCAACCGCTTCGGCCCCCGCTGGGCGGGCGGCAGCTACGAGCTTCTCACCGAGGTATTGCGCAATGAATGGGGCTTCCGCGGCACGGTCGTTACCGACTCGTTCGCCGCCTGGAGCAACGCAGACATAATGCTGCGCGCGGGCGGTTCGCTCGCCCTCGGCTGGGGCACGCTGCACGTCGCTCCCAACAGCGCGACTACCATAAACGTAATGCGCAACTGCGCGCACGACGTGCTCTACTCCCATGCCAACAGCATGGCCATAAACACCGGCGAGACCCCCACCGTGCCCAAGATGATAAGGTCTTTCACGGGCAAATCGCTTGAAATAGGCATGGTCAACACGCCTTACGGCGACTCCATCGCCGACTGCGTGGAGCTCAACACCGAATACTATCCCGACCTCGACTACGCCGACATAACCTTCGCGCTTGCCGAAAACAGCTCGCTGCCCGAAGGACTCACGCTCTCGGCGGACGGCACCATAAGCGGCACGCCCACGCAGCAGGCAAGGCTGTCTTTCAACGTCGTCGTCACTTATGAGGACGAAACCAAGGAACAGACTTTCACCATCAACATCGCGGGCGAAGGCGGCATGATAATCTATGAATCGCAGAACTCTTCGCTCTCTGCCGACGTCAACGATGCCTGCATGCTTGCAGTGAACGACGCGTACATTTACGATCCGTATGCCGAAGCTGTGACTGCCGACATAACCTATTCGCTTGCCAACGGCTCGCGTCTGCCTTCGGGGCTTTCGCTCACCGAAGACGGCATAATAATGGGCACGCCCGACAAGGAGTGCAGGAACTATTCCTTCACCGTGGTGGCGAGCGCGCTCGGCTACGGCGACGCCGAGTTCGAATACACCATCTCCATACTCTATCCGCTCTCATATAATGCGGGCGTGCTTGCAGAGGGCGCCTACGGGCAGTCCTATACAGCAGACGTCGGCACGGCGGAGTGCGACGGCGAAGTGACGTATTCGCTCAAAGAGGGCAGCGTCCTTCCCGCGGGGCTTTCGCTCACCGAAGGCGGATATATCGTGGGTACTCCCACCGAGGCGGGCATATTCAACTTCACTGTAATAGCTTCTTCGCCCTATGCCGAGTCCGACGAGGCGCAGTACACGCTCAGAATAAATCTGGCGTTCAGCACCTCGACATCGCTGCCCTACGGCAGGGCGGGCGTTGCCTACATAGGTTCGGTGGCAACGGCTCAGGGTTCGTTCGACATTACATACAGCATAGTCGGCGGGGCTCTGCCTTCGGGCATGACCATGGCGGCAGACGGCACTATCTCCGGCACGCCGGCAACCCCTGGCGTATACACCATAATGGTGCGCGCTCAGGACGGTGAACTTTCCACCGACATGCTCGTCAACCTGTTCATCGACGCCGCGGCTGCAACCCAGTCCACGGGCAGCGGCTGCACGGCGGCTTACTCGGGCGCGGGAGCGGCGGCAGGCCTCCTTGCAGTGCTTGCGGCAGGCTGCGCGGTATACGCGGTCCGCAGGAAAAAGAACTGAACTGTATGCGGGAATTGCTTCCGCAATATGCTTTGCGGAAGCAATTTACGCGCAGCGCCTTTAAGGTCGCCGCACGTTAGTTCTGCGAGATTTTTATAGGAGACATCAAGTTGAAACAAAAAGCCAAAAAAGCAAAAAAACGCCGCATACCGCTGCCGTGGTTCTGCGTGTTCGTGGTGCTGTTCGTTTTCCTGTTCGTGGCGGTTATGCTGCTTTCGCAGAACCTGCTCATATATAACACCGTAAGTTCGGTGCTGGGCGACAGGCAGCGCAAACTCGTCTCCGGCGATCCGGAAAAGTATGTGCGCTACGAAGGCGATTACGATTCAAAGGCCGAGGTATACGACGCCGCCAACGCGCTCAACGAACGCGTGATGGAGGAGGGGATAGTCCTTCTGAAAAACGAAGACGACGTCCTTCCGCTCGGCTCCGATCAAAGGAACGTTACGGTGTTCGGCAAGAACTCCGTCGACATAGTGCTCGGCGGTACGGGCTCCAACGCAGGCTCCATGGCAAACGCCAGGGCAGACCTTGCAGAGGCGCTCGAACAGGACGGGTTGTTCACCACAAACCCCGTGATGCGCAGCTACCTCACTTCAGGCGAAAGCGGCTCGGGCAGGCCCCGTCTTTCGGACATGGGCGTAACGCTCAGCGGCATCCCCACGGGCGAGGCGCCTCTGCCCTATTCGCAGGCGGTGCGCGACAGCTACAAGGACTATAACGACGCCGCCATCGTGGTCATCTCGCGCGTGGGCGGCGAGGGCTTCGACCTGCCGCGCACCATGCGCTATACGGGCACCAAATACGACGACTTCGCCAATGCCGACAAGGCTGTGCCGGGCGCGCGTTCGGGCGACGATCACTACCTGCAACTCGATCAGAACGAGACCGACATGCTCGCCGAGGCGTGTGCCAACTTCGATAACGTCATCGTGGTAATAAACAGCGCGTCGCCGCTCGAGCTCGGTTTTCTGGACGACAAGGAACACTACGCCTACGGCGAAAACATAAAGGCGGCGCTGTGGATAGGCATGCCGGGCGAAAGCGGGCTCACGGCGGTGGGCAGGGTGCTCGCCGGCGAAGTCAACCCCAGCGGCAGGCTGGTCGATACTTACGCCCGCGATTTCAGGCAGGATCCCACATGGTATAATTTCGGCAACTACAACATTGCCAACGGCAACCGCTATTACACTCAGTCGGCAGACGGCAGCGCGGAGATGCGCAGGCTGGCGTTCATCGAATACCGCGAGGGCATATATTCCGGCTACCGCTATTGGGAGACGCGCGGCTACACCGCCGGCGAGGACTGGTACGACGATAACGTGGTGTATCCCTTCGGTCACGGCCTTTCCTACACCGAATTCACGCAGGAAGTGACGCCCGCCGAGGGCAGCGAAAACGGCGCCGTGCTCACCAAAGACGGCAGACTGTCGTTCACGGTGCGTGTCGGCAACATAGGCGAATACGCGGGCAAGACCTCCGTTTCGCTCTGGTATACTTCGCCCTATACCGACGGCGGCGTGGAAAAGGCGCACGTGGTGCTCGGCGACTTTGCAAAGACGGAACTTCTGGACGCCCGCACCGGCGAAGGCACCGTAACGCTGGAGATCGACGTGCGCGACATGGCCTCGTACGACTACTCCGACGCAAACGGCAACGGCGAGCGCACTTACGAGCTGGACGCGGGCGAATATACCGTATATATCGGCGACGACGCCCACTGCTGGGCAGCCCCTTCTACCGATAAGTTCACCTACACCGTTCCGGAGGGCGGGTTCGTATATGATACCACCGAAGAGGGCAACCCCGTTGGCAACCTGTTCGACGACGTAAGCGGGCACATAACCGAATATCTTTCGCGCGAAGACGACTTTGCCAACTTCGGCTGCCTTGCGGGCGCCGAACAGCTCGCGTACAGAACGGTCAGCGAGGAGTTCGTCACCGGCGCGGTGGCAGTTCCCGGCGACGGCAAGGATATGCCGTGGTACACCGAAGATATGCCCGATCAGAGCAGCGAGGTGCTCTCCTACGACGACACCGCCTTAAAGCTCTACGACATGATAGGCCTCGACTACGGCGACGGCAAGTGGGAAGAGTTCATGGACCAGCTCACCGTCGAGCAGATGGTGGGGCTCATCCGCTCGGGCAACTTCCATTCCGAGCCGATAGACAACATCGACAAACCCCTCACGATAGACGCCGACGGCCCCATGGGCTTTGCCATCTTCATGGGCTCGGACGCCGTCTACAAAACATGCTATTACGCCAGCGAATGCGTGCTCGCCGCCACGCGCAACAAGGATCTTGCGCACGAGTTCGGCAACATGATAGGCAACGAGTCGCTCGTCGGCAACGAAAAGGGCGACGGCTCGCCGTACTCCGGCTGGTACGCCCCCGCAATGAACATCCACCGCAGCCCGTTCGGAGGCAGGAACTTCGAATATTACAGCGAAGACCCCGTGCTCTCCGGCGTCATCGGGGCGGAGGTCGTTTCGGGCGCGTCCGAACGCGGCGTGTATACATTCGTAAAGCACTTTGCCCTCAACGATCAGGAGACCGACCGCGACACGGTAAACGGCCTTGTTACATGGGCAAACGAACAGTCGATGCGCGAAATATATTTCCGCCCCTTCGAAATGGCCGTGCGTGACGGCGGTTCTACCGCAATAATGAGCTCGTTCAACCGCATCGGCACCGTCTGGGCGGGCGGCGACTACCGTCTGCTTACGCAGCTGCTGCGCGATGAATGGGGCTTTACCGGAATGGTGATCACCGACTTCAACGTCAATTCCTATATGGACGTGGAACAGATGATCCGTGCGGGCGGCGATCTGAACCTTGCCGGAGACGGCAAGATAGATGACACAACTTCGCCCACGGCGGTCACAGCCATAAGGCGCGCGGCAAAGAACATCCTCTACACGGTAGCCAACAGCAACGCCATGAACATGCACGGCGAGGGCAACAGATGGGGATACGCCATGCCTGTATGGCAGGCGTGCTCCATAGCCGTCTGCGTAGTGGTGGGCGTGGCCACGGCGGTGATAGGCGTTATAACCTTCCTGCCATACAAAAACAAACAGACTGTCGTTGCCGCCGGCGACGATAGTCAGAACGATAAACAATAAAGGAGTAAAATCAATGAAAAAGAAAATTCTGGCATTGGCCTGCGCCGTGGCGTGCGTCTCCGCATTTTCCGCTGTATTTGCCGCATGTTCGGGCGACGGAGGCGGCAACGAGGTGGAAGTGCCCGAGGGCATGAAGGAGTATACGCTCGAAGCCGAGTATACGCCCGTCGCCGACCTTGTAGGCGGCGCGCAGTCGGGCAGCGCGAGCGGCTACGACCTCATTCAGGAATCCTCGGCGGAATCGGTCAGCAACGGATACTTTATCCACAACATACACATGACCGACTGCACCATCACTTTCGATTTCACGGCGGAGCGTGCGGGCACGGCTGCCATATATCTGCGCCTTATAACGCAGTGGGGCAACAGTACCACTTTCACGCCCGAAAATCTCGGCGTGGTGCTCAACGGCACGGATATAAGTTATTCCAGCCTGCTCGTAAAGGGCTCCAGCGACGACGACCCCGATTTCAGGGACTACCTCGTTACGCAGAGCGCGGCCATAAAGCAGGGTGCCAACAAGCTCGAAATAATCGTGCGCGAAAATACCATCAATACATACACCCATTCCACGGGCGGCCCCGCGATAGACTGCGTTAAGCTTGTCTCCGACGCGGGCATCAGCTGGACGCCGCTCACCGAAAACCTCGACCATGTAGGTCAGATCGAGGTATAATGCGGCAAAAACGCTCGTTTCGATCGGTGGCGCCGCGGCAGTTTGCTGCCGCGGCGCTTTTTGCCGCGCTCACGCGTCTAATTGTTGCAATTGCGTGCGGCAGATGTTATAATATAGCCGCAGATAGCTTCAGGAGAAGAATATGAAACTTGACGAAGAGTGTAAGAGCTGCCTGTATAACAGCCAGATGAAGAAGGTGGAGCGTTCGTGCACGGACGGCGCAAAACTTGAAGAGTTCAGGGCGCGGGTGCGCGAACTGTGCGCAGACCCGCCCGCCGATTACTGCGCTCCGCTGCTCATGCGCGATATCGACGCCGCACACCGCGCCGTCTTCGGCTCGGGCATCGACTATTCCGCCGAAAAGCGCATGTTCAATTCCGCCGTGCTCGCCATGGAGGAGGAGCTCTTTTCGCGGATATGCGCCGCCGCAGACCCGCTTGCCGAGGCCATAAAGTATGCGGCCGCCGCCAACTACATAGATTTTGCCAAGCTCTCCGACCTCGGTGCGGACAGCCTCGAAACGGTAAGGCAGGCCGCCATGCGCACCGTGCCCAACTCCGATACTCTCGCCCTGCTGAAGAGCAGGCTCTCCGTCGCCTCCTCGCTGCTTTACGTGCACGACAACTGCGGCGAAGTGGTGTTCGATAAGATACTCATAAGGGTAATAAAACGGCTATATCCCGCGGTCAATGTGGTATCGCTCGTGCGCGGCGGCGAGATAATCAACGACGCCACCCGCGTCGACGCCGCGTTCATAGGGCTGGGAAAATACGTCCGCGTCGAAGACAGCGGCGAGGCCATACCCGGCACATACTTAAAGGAGCTGCCCGCACACATTCTTTCGCTGTTTAAGGAAAGCGACGTTATCATCTCAAAGGGCTTGGGCAACCTCGAAACGCTGTACGGCGAGGGCTACGACATATTCTACATATTCATGTGCAAGTGCGAACATATTGCAAGGCGCTTTTCTCATGCGCTGTGGAGCACGGCATTCGTGCACGAAGGCGGCGCAAAATAAGCATTGACCCGCACATATGACGCAGCTATTGCATTGTTTGCGGCGGACGGATGTGAACGGCCGCTGAAAAATACATTAAAATATTGCTTGTTGCGGAAAATTATTTGTAAATGCCGCGCCGCCGTGTTATAATTACGCAGTCGCGGCGGCTGCGCCCGATAATAAGGAGAAGTTATGAAGAAAATTTTAACGGCCTTGCTCGCGTGCGCGGCGGTTGCCCCTATGGCGCTTTCGCTGGCCGCCTGCGGCGAAGACGTTGGCGCCAACTCCGGTTATGAGCTGGCAGACACCGAGGCGTATCCCGCGGTTTCGGCGCCCTATGCCGAAGAGAGCCGCGCCGAACTCGAACGCTGGCGGAGCGCCGGCACCCTCGCCTCGGACGAGCTCACCGCAGAAGTTGCCGCGCGTCTGTTCGCCTATGCATGCTACAACGAGGAATATGTCGACCGATACGTCTATTTTTCCAGTCAGACGGGCGAAACAAGCATCTCCGCGGGCAGCAGTACCGTTACCAAGCAGGACTATAAGCTGATAATCCACGGCGACGAGCAGGATCCCGGCTACAAATATCACTACACCATCAAGAACGTAGATAAGATCTCCGGCCCCATAGGCATGTTCGAGAGCCTGTTCGAGGGCGGCACGAGGCTGAGGTTCGTCGAGGACGGCAAGCTTTACGGTTTCAACGGCAAAAATCAGCGCTATGTCGAGGACGAGTCGCTCGTCGACCCCGTGCTCACCTGCGACTGGGAGATAGATCCCTCGCGGTGGGGCACCGACGATTCGTTGCAGCTCAGGCGCGAAGGCGATAAGCTCACCCTCGACGGCATCGCGCAGGACATCGTTTCCCTTGCTCAGGCGACTGCCGACGGCGACGCCGAGCCGGTGGTACACTGCAACATCAACATCCTCGCCGAAGGCATAGTAAAGAGCGCCTCTATCGCGTCCACCGAATACGGCGGCAACACCGTCTATACCATAACGATGGACATAGATACCGAAGTTGCCAATGCCGATACGGCGTCCATGCAGATGCTGCGCTCGGCAAATGGTTCCTCCGACTGCGAGTGGGTGAGCGAAGAGGACGGCGGCGGCCTTAAAATCATCTTCCAGATCTGGGATAACGGGCTCTTCAAACTTTACGGACTCAACGAAACGTGGAACGGCTCCACCTACGGTTTCAACGGCACCGCAAGCTCCAACCTGTCCGTTCGCTACAGCTATTCCGGGCGCGACACCGATCTTACCGAAAAGCAGAAGATGCTCGACGAGGTACTTGCCGAAAATCCCGCATAAAACAAAAACGGCGGCACATATGCCGCGATCATTGCATTAAATACGGTGCGATATGACTATCACAAAGTGGGACATCTTAAAACTTTCATCCGCGTTCGACGGCAGCTTCAACCCCGCCGATTATTCCGAGGAGGAACTGGAAGAGCTGCTCGGCCTGCTTTCGGAAGAGGACGGCATGGAAAAGATACGCCGCCGCTACTTCGAAGAGCACGACGACGTGAAGGACAGAACGCTTTCCGTAAAAAAGTGGAGCGAATGATTTTCAATCAGTAATCGGTAAGACCTATCAGGTATCCGGCAGAAATTTCCAGGACGCGGCAGATATCGAACAGCTGTTCCGCATCGGGCGCCGCCTTTGCCCGCTCCCAAACGGACACGGTGTCCTGCGAAACATTCAGAAGCTCCCCGAGCTTCGCCTGCGAGAACCCGGCGTTTTTCCGCGCCTCTTTAAGCCTTTCCGCAAATACCGTTTTTTCAAAGTGTTCTCGTTTCATACCGCAATTTTACGATATTTTTTCGTTATTTTGTTGACTTACGAAAAATATTCGTATGCGACATGCTTTTTACTCTCCCTGTTGACTCTGACAGCGCGGCGAAACAGATTTTCCGGAACAAAAGCGGCGGGAAAATTCCCGCCGCCGTAATTTGCTTTGCAGCCTGCCTGCGGAAAACTTTCCGCGGGCTTTTACATTACCACGATGTCGTTCTGTTCGAACAGCACCTTGTATTCCCTGGGGAAGGCGTCGTCGGTTATCAGCACGTCGATGTCCTCGAGCTGGGCGAAGGTATAAGGGTTTATCTTGCCTATCTTCGAGCTGTCGAGCATCATGTAAACGTGCCTTGCCTTGCGGAACACCTGGCGCAGCAGGTCGCTCTCCGTCTGGCTGTTGCACGAAAAGCCGTGCTCGGGCGTGAATGCCAGCGCCGAAACTATGGCTATCTCGAAGTTGGTGTTGTTGAAATATTCCTTTGCCGCGGGGGAGGAGGTGGAGAGATTATCCTTCATCAGCTGCCCGCCCACAACGGTGATGTCTACGTTTTTTTTCTGCGCAAGCTCCATCGCAACGGCGATGCCGTTGGTGAATATGTTGCACTTTATGTCAGGCATCTCCTTGGAAAGGTACATAGCGGTGGTGCCGCCGTCGATAAAGATGCTCGTGCCCTCGTCGATAAGGGTGGCCGCCTTCTGCGCGATGACGATCTTCGCGTCCATGTTCACGGTCGTCTTTTTGGTGTAAGCCTCGCCGGAAACTTTCTGCACTTCTTTAACGGACATTGCGCCGCCGCGAATACGTATAACGCGCCCGTCCTCTTCAAGCTGGGAAAGGTCGCGGCGCAAGGTCATCTGCGATACGTCGGGGAATGCTTCTTCAAGTTGTTCAAGCGTCATCTTGCCGCGTTTGTCGAGCAATTCGGCAACTTCTTCCAATCTTTCGCGTTTCACTTTGTGCGTAACTCCTTTGTTATAATTTAACACAACCCGTATGTTTACATCTATTATAATACCTGCTACTCTTAAAGTCAAGGAATATTTTACAGCAATTAACAATCATTGCCGAAAGGTTGTTAAAAAATTTCACAAAAGTGCAGGCAGTGCAACGTGAATATTGTGAGCAGCGTAATTCTTGCTTTTTTATGTACGCTGTGCTATAATACCGCTGTCGCGGGCGGGTCTGTCCGCAGTATGCGGCAAGGTGTTTATGAAAATAAAAAGATTCAAATTCCGCCCGATAGGCATAGTGGTCGCAAGTTTCGTTATAGTCATCTTTGCAGGCGCGGGGTTGCTGTGCATACCCGCGGCCGTGCGCAGCGGTAAGCCCGATTTTTTAACGGCGCTGTTCACTGCGACGAGCGCCACCTGCGTCACCGGCCACACGATGGTGGATCCCTATACCTATTTTACGGGCTTCGGGCAGGCTGTAATCCTGCTGCTCATTCAGATAGGCGGGCTGGGTTTCATCACCATAATTTCGCTCTTCATGCTGTATATAAAAAAGGACGTCACCCTGTCCGACCGCAAACTTGCCATGCAGTCTGCGGGCGGGCTTAAGATGGCGGGGGTAAAGGGGCTGCTGAAATATATATTCATCGGCACCTTTGCGCTCGAATTTTTAGGCGCGGTGCTCCTTTCGGTAAGTTTTGTGCGCGACTACGGCTGGGGCATGGGCATATGGCAGGCGGTGTTTACCTCCGTTTCGTCCTTCTGCAATGCGGGCTTTTCGCTCACCGGCGCGGGCGGCGACCTGTCGCTTGCGGGCTACAGCTCCGATCCGCTCTTTCTTTTAACGGTCATGGCGCTGATAACCATAGGCGGTCTCGGCTTCTATGTGTGGTACGACGTGATAACAAACCGCTTCCGTCCCGCGCGCTATTCGCTGCATACAAAGGTGGTGCTCATCTCAACGGGCGGCATACTTCTCATAGCCTGGGCGCTGTTCATGGCCTTCGAGTGGAACAACGCGGGCACCATAGGCAACATGAATGCCGGCGACAAGCTGCTCAACAGCCTGTTCTTTGCCGTTACGCCCAGAACGGCGGGGCACTACACGGTGGATATGAACTACTTTTCCGACGGCGCATATCTGCTCACCAACCTGCTGATGTTCGTGGGCGGCAGCCCCGGCTCAACCGCCGGCGGCGTAAAGACGACCACGTTCGTCGTGCTCATCCTCACCATGATAGCGGCGTGCAGGCGTGAAAAACAGGTGCGTGTGATGAAGCGCGGCATCTCGCAGGACGACGTGATAAGTTCGGTCACCGTCACCATGCTTTATGTCATAGCCATCGTCGCAAGCGTGTTCGTCATCTGCGGAGTGGACGGCGGCACGCCCTACGTAAGCGACTACGGCAACGCGACCACCATAGTCGCGGGCGAGGCCGTGCCCAACGTGGTAAACTTCAAAAACGTGCTGTTCGAGGTCATCTCGGCGATAAGCGCGACGGGCCTCACGCTCGGCATAACGGCGGAGCTCTCCGCGCTCTCGCAGGTCATTCTGATATTGCTCATGTTCTTCGGCAGGGTGGGCGGTTACACGCTCGTGCTCGTGTTCTCGGAAACGCGCCGTCCCCCCGCTATAACAAGGCTGCCCGAACATATTATGATAGGGTAGTGTTCACGAAAAATTTGTGAACAGAGGTTTTTTATGAAAAAGAGTGTTCTTATAATAGGCATAGGAAAATTCGGCGCGCATCTCGCCGAAAAGATGCAGGATCTCGGCCACGACGTGCTCATCTTCGACCGCAACGAGGCCGCCATCGAGGGGCTCTCCACCCGCTTTGCCGACGCGCAGGTGGGGGATTTTACCAACGAGGACGTGCTGCGCGAGATCGACGTCGCCTCTTACGACGTGGTCTGCGTTACGCTCGGCGACGACTTCGAGGCATCCATGGTCACCACCATGCTGCTCAAGCGCCTGGGTGCAAAGTATGTGGTGGTGCGCGCCCGCAGCGAGATCGAGTGCGACCTTTTACGCAAGGTGGGCGCAGACGAGATAGTGTATGCCGACGGCGACGCCACCGACCGCCTTGCAATGCGCATGGGCGGCAACAACATACTCGACTATATCCAGCTCACGGGCGGATATGCCATATTCGAGGTGCCCATATTAAAGAGCTGGGCGGGCAAGTCCATCGCCGAACTCGAAGTGCGCAGCCGCTACAAGGTCAACATAGTCGCCATCAAAAACGAGGAGATGCTCGACCCCACGCCCTCGCCCGATTACCGTTTCAGGGCGGACGACAAGATACTCGTCATCGGCAAATCGCGCGACGTGTTCAGGCTGGACGCCAAAAACGGCTGATATAATATGTTGTGCAAGGCGGGTTTCCCGCCGCCGGCGCGACCCTGTTTGCGCATGCCTGCGCCTCAGCGGGGTGAATTTGCGCAATTATATACTATGAGTGCGAAAGAGATTGCGCAAGGCGGGGCTTATGTCCGTGCCCGCCGAAAAGTTTGAAAAATCATCGCGCAAACGCTTGCGCTTTCGGCGGCGTTATATTATAATTTAAGCACAAAAATAAATTCGCATGGCGGAAAAAACCGTTTGCGCGCACTTTCAGAGAGCGGGCTTTTGGCTGTGAGGTCTGCATTGCCGCGCGGGATATGCGCCGCCGCAGAACGGGGGAGGAAATGCCCCTGCGGGTGCTCCCGTAACAGGGCATACGAGCGCCGCAGCCGTTGCCGCGGCGGAAGCGGAGTGGGACCGCGCACCAAACGTTGCGCCTCTGCATACCATACAAGGTGTGCGGAGTTTTTTATTTTTCGCGGTTTTATAAAACCGTGCGGAAATATGCCGCAACCAAACGATCGTCTGCGGAAAGGATCTGCCCTGCGGCAAAGATTTTCCGCAAAAAATCACGGGAGTTCCAATGTTCTTCAAACGACTCAGGGCGGACATTAACGCCGCCAGAAAAAACGACCCTGCCGCGCGCAGCAAGTTCGAGATATGGCTGACGTATTCGGGAGTGCACGCGCTATCGTGGCACAGGGCGGCGGCATTCTTTTACCGCATAAAATTAAAGCTCATAGCCCGCATCGTCAGCCAGATGGCCAAATTTTTCACCGGCATCGAGATCCACCCCGCCGCAAAGATCGCCCCGGGCGTGTTCATCGATCACGGCGCGGGCGTAGTCATAGGCGAAACTGCCGAGGTGGGCGAAGGCACCGTGATATACCAGGGCGTGACGCTCGGCGGCACCGGCAAGGAGACGGGCAAGCGCCACCCCACCATAGGCAAAAACTGCGTCATCTCCGCGGGCGCAAAGGTGCTCGGCGGGATAACGGTGGGCGACTGCGCAAAGGTGGGCGCGGGCGCCGTGGTGCTCAAAGACGTTCCCCCTCATGCCACGGTGGTGGGCGTGCCCGCGCGCGTGGTGCGCATAGGGGGCAGCAAGGAGGGCATCGACCTCTATCAGGAGAAGTCCGACCCTTACGCAAAGGAGATATGCCGCCTGCGCGAGCGGGTGATAAAGCTCGAAGCGGAGATGCGCGCCCTTGTGGGCGAAGATAAGTTCCCCGTCTACACCCCCGCCGAGGAGGCGTTCATAAGCGAAATAAAGTGCTCTGAACGCGCCGCCCTCACCGAGGCGCTGAGCAGCCCCGCACCCGAAGATCAGACGGAAGAAAAATAATTTCCGCATGCAAACGGGCGCACATATGCGCAAACAAACACTGCCTGTACATACGCGGCGCGCTTCGCGCCATGGAGGAGACATGAAGATATATAACACTCTCACCCGCCGCAAGGAGGAATTTTCCCCCATCGAGGAGGGAAAGGTAAAGATGTACGCCTGCGGCATAACCGTGTCGGGCGAGCCGCACATTGGCCACGGCTTTCAGGCGCTCATCTACGACATAATGCGCAAATATCTCGAAAAAAAGGGCTACAAGGTAAAGTACGCCCGCAACTACACCGATGTAGACGACAAGATAATCGCCAAGAGCAAAGAGACGGGCATACCCGCGGACGAATATGCCGCGGCGATGATAGAAAAGACCAACAGGATAATGGGCGGGTTCGGCGTGGACGACCCCGACGTATGGCTCAAAGCCACCGAAAACATCGGCAACATAATCGACTTTATAGAACAGCTCATAAAAAGTGGCCACGCCTATTCCGCGCCCTCGGGCGACGTATATTTTTCCGTGGCGAGCTTTCCCGCCTACGGGTGCCTTTCGAACCGCACGGTGGAGGACATGCTCGACGGTGTGCGCGTCGAAAATGCCGAGGACAAGCGCGAGGCCGCCGATTTCGCGCTGTGGAAGGCGGCAAAGCCGGGCGAGATCTGCTGGGATTCGCCCTGGGGCAAGGGCAGGCCGGGCTGGCACATAGAGTGCTCCGCCATGAACCGCGCGGCGTTCGGCGACCAGATAGATATCCACGGCGGCGGCCGCGACCTCATCTTTCCCCATCACGAAAACGAGATAGCGCAGAGCGAGAGCCTTACGGGCAAGCGCTTTGCAAAGTATTGGACGCACAACGGGCTCATAAAGGTGAACGGGCAGAAGATGTCAAAATCTCTGGGCAACAGCCTGCTGCTCGAAGACCTGCTCAAAAAATACACCAACGAGGCGATAAAATTCGCCCTGTTGCAGACCAACTACCGCAACGACATCAACATAACCGACGCGCTCTTTCCCGAGGCGGAGCGCCATCTCACCGAATTTTATAAGGTGTTGCAGGCGGCGGAGGACAAGTTCGGCAGCGGCACGGCAAACGGCGGCCCCATCGACCGCTCCTTCGACGAGTGCATGGACGACGACTTCAACACGGCGCTCGCCCTCTCGAACCTGTTCGGCATATTCAAAGGCATATCGGCAAAGACGGCCGCGGGCGATAAAACTGCCGCCGACGACTGCGCGCAGGTGATAAAGACCTATTCGCTGCTCGGCCTGTTTACAAAGCGCCCCGCCGATTACCTTGCCGAAGTAGCCGCAAAGAACGCTTTCGAAGTGCCCGAAGAGGTGCGCGCGCTCGCGCAGCGGCGGTGGGAGGCGAAGAAGGCAAAGGACTGGGCGCTTGCAGACAGCCTGCGCGCGCAGATAGACGCCCTCGGGTTTGCCGTAAAGGACGGCAAGGAAGGCTTCGAAGTAATAAAAAAGTAAATATATAGATCAAGGTAAGTTTATGAAAAAGCTGACATCCGAATCTCTGAGAGAGATGTATCTCAATTTCTTCGCATCCAAGGGCCACGCCGTAATCCCCTCGGCATCGCTAATTCCCGAAAACGACCCCACGGTGCTGTTCACCACGGCGGGCATGCACCCGCTCGTGCCCTATCTGCTGGGCGAAAAGCACCCCGCGGGCAACAGGCTCACCGACGTGCAGAAGTGCGTGCGCACGGGCGACATCGACGAGGTGGGCGACAGCTCCCACTGCACCTTCTTCGAGATGCTTGGCAACTGGTCGCTCGGCGACTATTTCAAGGAACAGATGATCCCCTGGTCGTTCGAGTTCCTCACTTCGCCCGAATACCTCGGCATCCCCGTAAACGACATTGCCGTTACCTGCTTCGCGGGCGACGACGACTGCCCGCGCGACGAGGAGAGCGCCGGGCTGTGGAAGAAGTGCGGCATAAAGCCGGAGCACATCTTCTTCCTGCCCAAATCGGGCAACTGGTGGGGCCCCGCGGGCACTACCGGCCCCTGCGGCCCCGACACCGAGATGCACATAATCCGCAACCATGCCGAAGCGGACAAGCTCGGCCCCTTCGACTTCGACAGGGCTGAAAAGGGCACCTTCCTCGAGATCTGGAACGACGTGTTCATGCAGTACAACAAGACTGCCGAGGGCACCTACGAGCCGCTTAAACAGCGCAACGTCGACACGGGCATGGGCCTCGAGCGCACGCTGTGCATACTCAACGGCGTCGAGAGCGTGTACGAAACGGATATATTCGAAAAGGCCATCGCAAAGATAGAGGAGCTCACCGGCAGGAAGTACGGCGAGAGCGAGGAGGTGACAAAGGCCTTCCGCGTAGTGCTCGACCATGTCCGCACCGCCACGTTCATGCTGGGCGACGACCACGGCATCGTGCCCTCCAACACCGACCAGGGCTATATCCTCCGCCGCGTCATCCGCCGCGCGGTGCGCTACGGCAGGAACATAGGCCTGCCCAAGGGCGCGCTCAACGAGGTATCAAAGACCATAATAGAAAAGTATGCCTCCGTCTACGGCGAGCTCACGCGCAACGCCGCGCACATCGCCGAGGAGCTCAATAAGGAGGAGGAGAAATTCTCCGCCACGCTGAAGCAGGGCATCAGGGAGTTCGAAAAGGTAGCCTCCGCGCTCCCCGCGGGCGGCATGATAGACGGACATTCGGCATTCAGGCTGTACGACACTTACGGTTTCCCCGTGGAGATAACCATGGAGATGGCGCGCGAAAAGGGCCTTTCCGTGGACGAAGATGGCTATAAAAAGGCATATGCCGAGCATCAGGAAAAGTCGCGCGCGGGCAGCGAGCAGAAGTTTGCCTGCGGGCTTGCCGACCACAAGGAGGAGACCACCAAGCTGCACACCGCCACCCACCTGCTGCACGCGGCTCTCAAAAGGGTGTGCGGCGAGGATGTAAACCAGAAGGGCTCCAACATCACCGAGGAAAGGCTGCGCTTCGACTTCAATTTCCCCCGCAAGCTCACCCCCGAAGAGGTGAAGGAAGTGGAGGACCTCGTCAACGGCGAGATAGCCAGGGACGAGCCCGTCGTGATGAAGGAGATGACCCTCGAAGAGGCAAAGGAGCAGGGCTTCACCGGGCTGTTCGAAAGCAAGTACGGCGAAATGGTAAAAACTTATACCATAGGCGACTTTTCAAAGGAGATCTGCGGCGGCCCCCATGTGGAGCGCACGGGCGTTCTCGGTACATTCAAAATAGCCAAGCAGGAGAACGTCTCCGCAGGCGTAAAGAGGATAAAGGCGATTCTCATTAAATAACGCTTATAGGGAGAAAAATATATAACGGGCGCGCCGCGGCGAAGAAATCGCC